>NZ_CM000745.1:2804593-2843081 GCF_000161455.1 Bacillus pseudomycoides DSM 12442 | reverse complement strand
AAGCAGCTGGTGTTGGTGAGGGAACACAAAATATGTCTCAGTATACATATAAAGCTAGTTTAGATGGACAAGAAGGTTTATCTCCAGGCTATCACGTATCACTGCAAGTAAACTTAGAGAATAAGAAGATGATTGCTGTTCCTAGTAAAAGTATTATTGAAAAAGCTGGTAATCTATTTGTTTATGTAGAAGACAAAGGAAAGCTTCGTAAACAAAATGTGAAAAAAGGTTCTACTGATGGAGATTGGACAGAAATTCTTGAAGGTGTAACAATGGGACAAAAGGTGGTTAAAAATCCTTCCGACAACGTGTATGACGGAATGGAAGTGAAAGAAAAATGATTACGTTAAACAATATTCATAAAACATATTACCAAGGGAAGCTAGCGGTACCGATTTTACATGGTATTAGTTTAACAATTCAAAACGGTGAGTTTGTTTCCATTATGGGACCATCTGGCTCAGGGAAATCAACCCTCATGAATATTATCGGTTGTTTAGATCGTCCGACAGAAGGGGAATATGTGTTGAACGGCGTGAATATTTTAACGGCAGATGAAGCAAAACTTGCCCTTATTCGTAATGAATATATCGGTTTTGTATTCCAGCATTTTAACTTATTGCCACGTCTTTCAGCGGTAGAAAATGTAGAACTTCCGCTTATATATGGCGGCGTGAAGAAAGCGGAGCGCCGTCAGAGAGCTCTTGAAGCACTTGGGAAAGTCGGATTGTCTGACCGCGTGTATCACTTGCCAAGCGAACTTTCAGGTGGGCAAAAGCAGCGTGTAGCCATCGCACGTTCCATTGCAAATGACCCAACGTTCATTATGGCCGATGAACCAACAGGTGCTCTTGATACAAAGTCTGGGGAGCAAGTTATGGACATCTTCACAAAGTTAAATGCAGAAGGTACGACGATTGTCATGGTTACGCATGAAGAGGAAGTCGCTGCTTACTCTTCGCGCCGAATTGTGCTAAGGGACGGGGAAATTACAGAAGATAGAAGGTGTGTGATATGAGTTTACTAGATAGTATAAAGATTGCCCTATCTTCTATTCTAGCTCATAAACTGCGCTCAGCACTTACAATGCTTGGGATTATTATCGGTGTCGGCTCTATTATTACTGTTGTTGCGATTGGGCAGGGCGGGGAAGCAGCGTTAAAATCACAATTTGTTGGTTCTGGGAATAGTGTGATTTCTATTCACTATACTCCTGACATGAATGATTCATTTGGTATGGAATCCATGGGAAAACCGAAATTGACAGAAGAAGATATTTTTGAAATTAAAAAGCTTCCAGAGATTTCACACGTAATTAAGACGAATTCAAACATGGAAACACTTGATGTCAATGATAAAAAAGATATGGTGAATATTAAAGGGCTAGACAGCGAATATTTCGCTGCGAATAAAGTTAAGGTGTTAAAAGGCCGTTCTTTAAATGATACAGATATCGATTATGGAAATAACGTTGTCATGATTAGTTCCGATGTAGAAGAAAAGATATTTGAAAAAGAAAATCCAGTTGGAAAGATTATTGAAATGAAAGGCCAACCGCTGCAAATTATTGGTGTATATAAAGCCGAGGGCGGATTCATGGGAATGGGAGGTTCAGAAGTTCTAATTCCATTAACGTTATGGCCGTCGTTGTATGGAACAGATGAAATTCAAGAGATTTCTGTCCAAGCGAAAAATGTCGATAATTTAGATGACGCTGGAAAGAAAGCAGCTGATGCATTAAATAGTCGTAAGCCAAGTGAGTTTACAGGTAAATATGAGGTAATGAATTTAAAAGAAATTCAAGATGGTATTTCTAAAATGACAAATATCATGACGATGATTATTGGAGGTATTGCTGGTATTTCATTAGTCGTTGGTGGTATAGGGGTTATGAACATTATGCTCGTATCTGTAACAGAGCGTACACGTGAGATTGGGGTACGTAAAGCACTTGGAGCAACGCGTAGTAAAATTTTACTGCAATTCTTAATTGAGGCTGTTATGTTAACGCTTCTTGGTGGATTAATTGGGATTGGTCTTGGTTACGGGGGCGCATATATTGTTTCCACATTTGCGAAATGGCCACCACTCGTTTCATGGCAAGTAGTTGTTGGCGGCGTATTATTCTCGATGACGCTTGGTATTATCTTCGGGTTAATTCCAGCGAATAAGGCGGCGAAATTAGATCCAATTGAAGCACTTCGTTACGAATAGGTTAAATCGGGGCAGCAACTTAAGCTTATAGAAGCGGATACAATTGTAGAGCTAAATAATCTGTTTTAGAGCACAATCTTTTTTCACTTGTTCGCCCAATTATTTTAAAGCGCTAATGATAAAATAGTCATGGTACATTAAACTAATAATGAAAGTAAAAAAGACAGTATAATAACTGTCTTTTTTATTTTCATTATTCAATAAAAGAAACAAAAGGTTCATCTTCATTTTTTTCTCTTACAACAACTGCTTCAACTTTTTGCTCTGACTTTATATTCATTTGAACCTTAACATCTTTAGGGAAAACATCTAATATATTTTGGACTATCATTTGTGTAAAAGCAATCAGTTCTGATTTACCATTAAATTTAACTAAAACATTCATATCTACAGTATCCATATGATCATCTTTATAAAAAATTGTAGCATTAACCGGTATATAATCATCTTTATTGAATTTTTTCACTTTAACAGAAAACTTATCTAACTCTTCATTATCTTTATTATATACTTGTTTAAAATCATCAGAAGGATAAGCAAAGGATTTTTCGTTAATATTAGCCCACTGTCCTATACTATTCTCACCTTTTTGTACTGTTACACTAGAAATAAAAGTACCGGCTTTTAAAGAATCAGAAGCTTCCTGTTTAAAAATAGAAAAAGTAATAGGAACTTTTACAAAGTTCTTATTATCATAAAGAACTTTTAAAAGTTGATTAGCAATTTCACTGCCCTTAACATTTGCTTCTTCATTAGAATGATTTGAAGTCATGGCTAAACCGATAACAACACCAGCTAAACTCAATTCACCTGAATTTTTCTTAGTATAATAATCATATTCTATAATATTAGATACATAAGGTATTTCTTGTTTTGTGAGTAATTCGTCTATTGTTTTTTGAGCAATATATTCACTTCTTTGTAATAAATGATTTTTTGTATCAAATTGCTTAGATGCCATATTCATTAAACCTAATTCTAATTTATCTATATCTAATTTAGAATTAGTTTGTATATTAACTGTATTTATTATTTTATGCTCTTTTAAAGGAATAATAGTTTTATAATAATTATCAGAAATAGAATATTTCGGAATAATGCTATTTCCCTTCGTATTTTTTTCTACAACTTTCTCTTCTTTTTTAATAATATTAGTACCATTACAAGCACTTAATAACAAACTAATAATTATCAAAAATAATGATATCTTTTTCACCTATAATAACCACCTTTAACCATTTCTCTCGCTTTATACAACATATAGTGTATCATTAAATATCTAAAAAAAAAGAGATTAATGAAAATATATATATGCATCTAACAATATTCCCTAACGTTAAAAATAAAAATATGATATTTATATAAAAAAGCTACAAAAAACTCTTGAAACTATCCCTTCTGGATATTCTGTTATGTATTAAATTACTAGTTACGTAGGACCAACATGAATTCAAGCTTAGATTTATTAACATAAAAAAGAAGAGGGTTTTTATAATCCTCTTCTTTTTTATATGTTCATTAGCTGTTTTATTCACTTAAGAGTGCTTTAGAATTTACCTATTCTATTATAACTGTATAAAACACATTTTTAATATGAAATATTGCATATCGGAATGTATCTAAAATGAAGGTATAAGATTTACCACATCTTAATACTCAAACAAGGGGAGGAAATACTATGGCAATCGCAATGGCTGTTTTAAAATTTGTGGGTGGAGTAATTCCATTCGTACAAGAACTTTTAAAATCATTCATGTAAGTTTTTATTTCAAACATGTATGTAAAAATCTCACACAAATGATTTGTATATCTGGGCATAAGTGCTTTGTGAATCAATAGTATGAACAGATTTTAGAAAAGAAAAAGAATTTCATTAGGAATAGCAATCAAAAAGCACTCATTCGAGTGCTTTTTGATTGTACAGTAATACTTTAATACTCTATAATTAACTTTGGGGAAGGTAATCTAAGAGCATTAGACGTAGTCTTAGCATTATCTTTTATTTGATAAACCATAAAATTGAATAATTTTGTGGTTTATTTTTTGTAAATCCACAAGTTTTAAACTACTTTTAATAAACGTAATCATGAAATTAACATCGAATTACAGTTCCGGAATAGAGAGTCAGGAAATGGCCACCAATATCAATTATAGTAGTTGCTTGTATATAACCTTTAAAACCATCTGATGAATAATAAATTTCTTTTGGAATACTTTCTTTAACCTGATAACTAGTTTTTGAGTACTTCACATAATGGTTTGTGATTACTTTTGATTCAGGGACAATATTAGCTCTTTGTTCAAAAGTATTTGTGATAGTAGAAGGTGAATTAAATTCAACATTTTCATGAGAAATACGATCCAAACTTTCAGCTTTTACACCTTCTGTTTGAGAAAAGGCACCTAAGCTACCTATTCCTATTAATGTAGCAAGTGTAAACTTTGAAAATCCTGTAAATTTCCCCATTTTATAAGCCTCCTTTAAGTTTTTTGTAAGATAAGGTCCTTACACTTCACAGTCTATATCTAGCAGATAGGAAGTGTACATACATATCATTAGACAAAAATCTACATTATTCTCTATTTTTTTCTAGGTTATGTATAATAATCCGGTGTTCAACAAGTTGTCACAAATAAAAAATGATAATGATAACAAAAAAATGAATAGTATATTCGTTGCTTGTATTATTATTAATTATTTTAATATTCTAAAATAATTGGATAAAATCGGTTCTGGTGCAAATATATGAAGAATAACACGGAGAATAGTAGACTCCTAACGGAATCGTATTTTATGCTATAAGTCTAAACACTGGGTGGATGAACTCTTTTTGGT
The DNA here is from genome assembly GCF_000161455.1 of Bacillus pseudomycoides DSM 12442. Lineage (GTDB taxonomy): Bacteria > Bacillota > Bacilli > Bacillales > Bacillaceae_G > Bacillus_A > Bacillus_A pseudomycoides. The sequence continues at coordinate 2,838,031 of NZ_CM000745.1, read as the reverse complement.
TTTGGACAGACTGGTTTTCTAAATCAATCTGTTCCTTTTTTATCATATGCATGGCTTCAACGTCACTCAATATAGAGGTTGCTGTTTTAAATGACTTGAATCCCAACATAGAGCGTACTCGTTTCTTAATAAAACGATGGTCTTGTTCCACATGTTATTCAGATATTTTATCTTCCTGGTTTGGATGCTGGCTGGCCTCTCTTTATCTAATAAAATAGAGATCTAGATTTACCACTAGATATTATGAAAAAACAATCAATTGTATTTAGCGCTGAGAAAAGAGTAGTTGAACAAACTGTGTAGGTTCTATATCTATATTAAATGATTTTGCATCAGAACCGAAAAAATGCCACTCCATTAGGTAAAGGAGTAGCATTATGTTGTAAAAATAGTAAATCATGAGAAGGTGTTAACTTAATTCTTTCTCATGTACCACAAAAAGTTCGATAAGGGCGGGATGATGGCGCCGGTGGTGTACAGTACTCAGACTGTTCAGGAGAGTGAGCATAAGGATTTGAAAGAACAACAAGCAGTTGTTCCATTACGCTGTGGTCCCCTTGTTTGACTGCGGCATCTAATGCTTCTTCCACGCGGTGATTTCGTGGGATTATCGCAGGATTGGTGTCTCGCATCAGCTGATCTGAAGAAGATTTCGACTCCTCCTGTCTGCTTAATCTTGCCTGCCATTTTTCATTCCACTTCGTAAATTCTTGACTTTTAAACAAATCGGTATCTTTATGTGTACCAAAAGTTAAAGCAAGGAAGGTATTAGTATAGTCTGCGCGATATTTCTCCATAATTTTAAGGAGCTCATCAATGAGGGCTTTATCTTCTGCTTCTTCGTTAAATATACCTAGTTTGGTCCGCATCCCAGCGAGCCAATGCTTTTCATACAGTGTGCCGAAATCTGAAATCGCATCTTGGGCTATTTGGGCAGCTTGTTCTAGGTCTGTATGTAGAAGCGGCAATAGAGATTCTGCAAATCGCGCGAGATTCCACACACCAATATACGGCTGGTTACCATAGGCGTATCGGCCTTGCGTGTCAATGGAACTAAATACCATTGCTGGGTCATATTCATCCATGAAGGCGCAAGGACCATAATCGATGGTTTCTCCGCTAATGGTCATGTTATCGGTATTCATTACCCCGTGAATAAAGCCAACGAGTTGCCACTTTGCAATTAAGCTGGCCTGTTGCTTCATCACTTCTTGTAGTAACGCTAGGTATGGATTTTCCTGTGATTGAATAGCTGGAAAATGACGCTTAATCGTATAGTCAGCCAAAATTTTTAGCTCCTCAACTGAACCGCTTGCTGCTGCGTATTGAAATGTGCCAACTCGTATATGACTGCTAGCTACACGTGTCAAAATTGCACCTGGTAAAGCAGTTTCGCGTATGATTGACTCACCTGTTGATACTATAGCTAGACTACGGGTAGTAGGAATACCAAGCGCGTGCATTGCTTCACTGATAATATACTCGCGTAGCATTGGTCCAAGTGCGGCGCGGCCATCCCCTCGGCGGGAGTATGGTGTTCTACCAGAGCCTTTTAATTGAATATCAAATCGTTCACCTGAAGGAGTAATCTGCTCACCGATTAGCAGCGCACGGCCGTCTCCTAGCATGTTGAAATGCCCGAATTGATGCCCTGCATAAGCTTGAGCAAGAGGGATAGAACCTTCGGGAATTCGGTTTCCAGCAAGAACCGCTACTCCATCTTCGCTTTGTAGTTCCTCAATGTTTAGCCCTAGGGATGTTGCCACAGGATGATTGAGAATGATTAACTTTGGTAAGCCTACAGGGGTTGGGCTAAGGGTGGAAAAAAATGATTCCGGTAGACGGGCATAACTATTGTCTAAGTTCCATCCGGTTTCTTTTGTTTCTTTTTTCTTTTTCATTGTATCTCCTTCTTTTACGTTTTTTTCTGTTACATAAAGCATAGATATAAATATTCAATGATATTCTCCATTTTATTGAGAATATAGAAGATTGGAATTTAATATTGATTAGTTAGTGCGCATTGTTTTTATAATTCACTTGTAGTTATGTACATTATATCCTTAATCAATGAAAAAAACGTATTAGTACTTGTTTTTTATAAACTATAATATTTTATCATTTTAACCGAGAAGACCTCCACCTCTAAAAGAAGTGAAGGTGGGGGTATTTCAATTAGCGGCTTATTAGGGTTCTTTGGCATTGGGTGGTTTAGTCTTTTTATGGTTGAAGTTGTTGAAACATCGCGGCAGGATTCAGTAGGAATTACGGTTAGCTTTGCACTTACGCTAAATCAAATTGCTATTATTTTAGCTCCGCCTGTTTTTGGCTTCATAGTGGATATCAAAGGGTATACGTGGGCGTGTGTGTGTATGGCTATATTGCTGTTTGTTTCAGCAATAAGTTTATTGAAAAATTGCAAAAAAAAAGTCATACGAATGACATTTTTTTGCAATATGATGTATAATCAATTTTGGTATGAATTTTAAAATGGTGATATTATGACATATAAATGAATTTGATTCTTATTCTTATTAATATTTGCTTTTCGTTCATTTCCTCTTTTGAAATTCCCTATTATTTTGGCCGTAATGAGCTTCCTCTCTTTTTATTGTTTGCATGATTTATTTTACTTGAAAATTTTTCTGCATCTTTTCTTTTCTTTTGACAATCATAATTTATTTTCCGTAATACTCGATAAATACCATGCTATTTTTGTTTGTTCGATAACTGAACATTTCACTATCTAGTTAATTTTGCTTATCGATGAATGCTAATAGATTACCTTTTTTGGCATTATTGTATATGTTGTTTGCAAGGAATGTTACATAAAAAAACAAAATTATAGTGAGATGAATCGGATTGTTGGGTGGAAATTTTCTAAGAAAGAAATACAATAGTAAGTGATCAAAAATTTGAGTATGGGAAGCTTCTCTTGAATAACTTTCCAATAATACAAACTTTTTAGGAAGATATAGATAATCAAGAGACATGCTAATTTATAGTAGTAGAATTGAGGATGAAATAGTAATATGTAGTTCATTTCTCGAATATAGTTCTTCAATAAATTTAAGCAAAAATTAAAGTCTTCTTTTAAATGAATAGAGATAGAATAAAACAATGAAAAGAGTAACAAGTATAAATTGAATAAAAAGAGGGCTCCTGTATGTTTAAGAGATGTTTAATCGTTTGCTTTATTATCGCGATTTTTTGCTTAAGTGTATATATGTTCATGCAAACAAATAAAGGTAAAACGCAGAATTTAAAGGCATTTTCAGATTCTACTAGTAAACTAGAAACAGATACACCGAAAGTAGATAGAAATCAGCGAAATCGTTATGCTGGGGCAACACAAAAATTAGACCAATATTTAAAAGAAAAGGGATTTAATGGAACGGTACTTGTGACGGATCAAAATAATGTGATTTTGCGAAAAGGGTATGGCTATGCAAATATGCAGGATAAAGTCTTAACAACGCCAAGAACAAAATATCGTATTGGTTCTATCACTAAGACAGTAGTGGCAGTGTCTATATTGCAGTTGCAGGAAAAAGGGGAATTGAATATAGAAGATAATGTAAATAAATATATTCCTTCATTCCCAGCGGATAAAAATATTACTTTAAGACATTTATTGACACATACATCTGGATTACCTGAACAAGGGCAAGGGAAAGTTGATGCGGCATCACGTTTAAAATTAGTGACATGGATTGGTTCACAAAATCTTGAATTCCCTGCTGGAACAGGTTGGAGATATACGGATTATAATTATATGGTACTTGCCTATGTTATAGAAAAAATCTCTAAACAACCATTAGCTGAATATATAAAAGAACATATTTTCACTCCAGTTGGAATGCATGAATCTGGCATGGGGGCAAAATTCCCTGGAGATATATTTTTCGCAGAAGGTTATACAAAGAAAGATAATGAATTCATATCTACTCCTAGGTTAAGAATGAACTGGCTATACGGTTGTGGTGAAATGTATACAACTGTAGAAGATATGAAGAGATTAGATGAGGCGATTATGACTGGCAAACTTCTTTCCAAACACAGTTTATCAGATATGTTTACTGTATCACCTGCAAGAAAATATGGATTTAGTTTTTACATTTATCCAGATTATTATCATAATCACGGTGTATTAGCTGGGTGGAATACATTTAATAATTTCAATTGGGATAAACGAATTTTTGTTATTCTATTCTCTAATGTTCAAAACGGTATGACCGATGAATTTAATCAGGAATTTCGGAAGATGGCAAAAGATTTATTGGAAGGAAAATAAGCGGTCTGTAGTATTCTGATTCATATAAATAAGTTAGATTAAGAAATTCTTTATAAATGATTTTATCCCGTATTAACGGGCAGTAATACTCCCACCTCAAAATTCGGTGAAAGCAAAGAAGTTAGGTGGGGGATCAACTGACCGTAAAAGTCCGATTGGTGTGGGCTAATAATCAGTGGGGGATGAAGAAAACCCCCACTGATTAAAGTTTTACTTTATCTTAATGTTTCTAATCATAAATTCCCCATTCAAACAAAAAGTAATGACTTTCAGACTGCCCAAATATTTGATCGTAAACATGTCCTTTTTTCACTTGTATTGTCTCAATATTATTCAATTTCATTAAAAGTTCTTTAACGATCGATTCAGGTGAGTCTACATCAAATAAATCCACTTTAAATCTATTAATAAAATTTTCACTGTTTACGTATTCTAAACAAATACCCCTATACTTTAAAAAGTACTCATGAATCCATATGTTTTTTAGAGCCTCTATCCATTGTTTATCTGAAGGCGCTGGTTCATCACTAATATCCCATTCTTCTCTTTCAAACAATTCTTTCTTAAATATTGCAGCAAACGCTTCTTGAAGATTTTTAAATTGGCTTTTTTCAGCGAATATTAAATCTACTACCATCTCATATTTTCTAAAGCTATATACATCAAATGATAAATTTGACAATCGGGCTTTTGCGATTAGTTTGGCAAATAAATCTCGTTCATTAAACAATTCTTGAATTTCATTTTTTATTATAAAAACCTCCTATCTGAGAATAAGTAAGAATTAAAGTTTTACTGTCGAAATACTCTTATTTTTTGTGATTAATATTATACCATGCTGATATATGCAGTATTATTTTCAATTAGTTTTTGTTTTTAATTCAAATTTCTATTTTTTGATTATTAAATTTTAAAAATGTAATAATCAAAAGCCAACTTCTTTAATATTGAAGAAGCTGGCTCTTTAAATGACCTAACATAGAATTCTGTCCATAGAATCTTATCATTTTTTGTTAAAGTGACGAAAATTCTTCAATTAGTTTACTAAAGCGTCCTAGTGCACTTTCAATTGGTTTTGGCGTTGTTAAATCTACACCAGTTTTCTTTAAAAGATTGAGCGGATAATCTGAACTTCCACCTTTTAAGAATTCGATATAATTTTGCTGAGCGGTAGGATCGCCACTTAAAAGCTGATCTGCAATTTGAATTGCGGAAGCAAATCCGGTAGCGTATTTATAAACGTAAAATGGTCGGTAAAAATGAGGGATTCTAGCCCATCCATATTTTACTTCTTCATCGAATATGAGTGTATCCCCATTGTATTCTCTAAATAATTTTTCATATACATCATTAAATGCTTGGGCGTTTAATGGTTTACCTTGATGCGCCATTTCGTGCGTAATCTTTTCAAATTCAGCAAACATAACTTGTGTAAAGAAAGTTCCTTTAAATTGATCAATAAAGTGATTGATTAAATGGTTGCGTACGTCTATATCTTTTGCTTCTTTTAATAGATGGTGAATTAAGAGTATTTCATTCACTGTAGAAGCGACTTCGGCCACAAAGATTGAATAATGAGCAGAGATTCTCGGCTGAAACTTATGTGAATAATATGTATGCATACCATGCCCACATTCATGAGTAAGTGTAAAGAGACTATTTAAGTCATCATTATGATTTAACAGGATGAAAGGGTGAGCGCCATATACGCCAAAATTATAGGCACCCGAACGTTTTCCAGGTAATTCTCTTACATCTATATAACGTTTATCTTTAAAACCTCGAAGTGTTTGAAGATATTCTTCACCGAGTGGAGAAAGGGATGTAAGCATGATTTCGAATGCTTCATCATAGGGAATCTCTTGCTTTACACCTTTTACTAAATCAACATGTAAGTCGTACTGTCTTAATTCATCTAGCTGCAATTTTTCTTTTCGTAAATGATTATATGTATGTAGAGATGCAATGTTCTTTTTAGTTGTATCAATTAAAGTATCATACACTTCTTTTGGAACCATATCACCAAATAAAGACCTTTCTAAAGCAGATGGATAGTTTCTAATTTTTGAAATGGTAACATTGTTTTTTATAGCTGCTGTTAAGGTAGAAGCAATAGAGTTTTTTAATTGCACATAAGGTTGATAGTATGCTTTGTAAGCTTCTTTTCTCTTATCTCGACTTTCATCCTTAATTAATTTTGAATACATCCCGCGTGTTAAATTTACTTTATTACCATCCTTGGTTGTAACTTCTCCAAATGTAATATCTGCGTTATTAAGCATTCCGTATGTATGCTGAGGAGAAGAGAGAGCTTCACCCATTTGAGACAAGATTTCTTCTTTATCTTCGTTTAAAACATGTTTCTTATATCGATATAATTCAAATAAGTCTTCTTTAAAATATTGTAAGCCTTCGTTTTCCTCTATATAAGAATGTAATATTTTCTCATCGATACTAAGTAAAAATGGAGAAAAGAAGGAACGAGCAGCACTTATTTTAACATGTAATTGTGATGCTTTATCTACAAGGGACTGCGCTTCTGTATCACGTGTATCAAGGTCGGATTGAAGTCTTGCATAAGCATAGACTAAATTAAACAAACTTGATATTTCTTCACTTTTCGTAAGATAGGCAAGTAGGCTCTGACCATCATGGATAGTTCCATTAAATTTTTTTAAATCCTCTGTTAAGGTTTCGATTTTTTGATAGTCGTTTTCCCAGTTTTCAATCGTTTTATAAATATCCGTTAAATCCCACTTTTCTTGATCGGATACATCCATTCTATTTTTAAATTCTGTCATAATCATTTCCTTCCTAGATATGTATTTTGTATACTATAAGATTAATCAAGTAGTATCTCCACAAAATTATACTACTTTCATTTCTTAATCAGGTAATAATTTTCAGTACTCATCTTCAAACAGGCAATTATATATGGTAACTCCTGTTTCTTTTAACTCTAACGAAATTTCCTCCACTTCAGTATTCAACGTGTCAATGTCAAGAACCTTTATTCCATTGACTTGGAATAAAGAAGTGGTTAATTCGATACTCCGCCCCTAAAAAAGCCTTAAGGTAGTTACCTTAAGGCTCATAAATTAAGAAAGTATTTTTTCTATTTTTTTGTCATAATTAGTTACTATATTATTAATTTCAATTAACAAAGTATCCTCATCAGTTGCAGGTTCATAACCAATTATAACTTTTGGAATATCATAATTTTTTTTCAAATCAACTAGAAAATGTACTAGCTTTTTCAACCTTAACTTATTATCGTTCCTCTCATCCTTTAATATTTCATTTTCAGGAAAGTTAAATACAATGTCACCATATTGTTCATCAAACGAGAAAACTATTACTACGTTTTTTAATGAAATACCTAACTTCAATTCTTCTAAAAATATATTTCCTGTTCCTTTCGGTGATAGAATCTCTTTTATGTTTTTCACTTGAGAAAAATTCAAATCTTTTTCTGAAATATTATTATACAAATGTGATGATTTAAGTTTTAATGTAGATAATTTAAGTTCTCCGTAAATTAATTTATCAATTTTTCTCTTATTAAAATCAGTTAATATAATCTCTAAATTTTCCATTTATAACTCACCCTTTTTACTGGTCAATATACCATTTAAAAGTTCCATCAAGGTTTAATCGAACTCCATTTCCATCTTGTAGTTTTTTCTCCAAAAATTCTATTCCTTTAGGATTTTTAATTTTGATAAAACCTCCCGGTCCATCCATTATTTCTTCAAGATGTTTCAATGCTGTTTGATTTATTTGGTCTGGGCCGCCTTTAACTTTCCCAAAAATGCTTGGATTTCTTTATCTGTAATTTGTTTTTTACTTACTGCAAACCATGTAACATTGTTCATTGTAATACACCATTCTACAGAAGATAATCTTTTAATGCTTCCTCAATTTTTCAGATTAACCATGATTTTAGCTACAAGGGAGCTGTCTCATCCGTGAACTAGCCTACTTTTCGGACAGCCTCTTTTTGTGCGCTATTTTTTCGTACTAGCCAAATACATTAGCATGTGGAATTTTTCGTCTATTACATGATAATCAAAATAAGGTCCTGGATCTGTACAGTAACCGATATTTTCACTTTGCGTGATTTGAAATCCGTTGACTGATAAATTTTCTTCTAAGTATTTTGGATATAAAATATGCTCGTGGGAATTTGGATATAAGGCTGAAATATTTTTCAAGGATTTGGCCGAGCTATCATAATAGGAGTATCCGCCGACAATTGTTGAACTGCTATGGAAATAGTTTTTTAGAACATGAATTGGAAACTGCGGATTGAGTAGTGAAAAATCAGTTGCTGTAAAACTATCCACAAAAATATCGATGCTAAGCGGTTTCAATGGCAGATTTAAATCAGAATTCAAAATATAAAGGACGTTTGGCTTCGGATTCATACGCTCAATTCTCTTTCTAACCTTCTTGAGCATTGCAAGCGAATAGCCACTGAATACATAGGATGCGCTCGTTTCAAGAACATCGATATATTTGGGTAGTGACACAAAAGCGTCAACGTTTGTTTCCACGATTAATTTGTTTTTCAAATCTACATTTTGTAGAACTTTTTGAAACCAAAAATTACTTTTTTCAAATAAGTTAATCATTTTGGGATTGATCTCTTTAATCGTTTCTTTATCGTAAAAATAAGATGGATAAGGAGACGTCTCGTACAAGTTCGCGGTAATGATAATACCTTCCTCGATAGCTGCCTCGTATCCACAAGTACAAGTTAAACTCCCCGTTTGAATGTAGACTTTTTTAATCGTTACATCTTTCATTTCAAGTGGAATGTGGCACTTCGGACAATAGAACAGATTTACAAAGGAAAGTGGGATCCCTGTAAGGTTCTCTTCTTTGGATGAAGGCGAGCTGGTTTGAACCGCTTTTTCAATCAATTGGATAGCTTTTGATATGTCTTCTTTTTTCTTGGTCAGCTGGTTCTTTTTATCAATGAGCAAGTTGTTGTAGTAGTCGATATCCTCATGGTCCGAGAAGTTTGTGACACGCTGATACGATAAAATTTGTTGAATTTCTAGCAGTGAAAAATGAAGTTTTTTCAGCTCAGTAATAAAAGCCATGTCGTCGAGACACAATTGGTTCATTTGATACTGGGTGTTTTTTTTGTCTGGTATTAATAATCCTAGTTCAATGTAATAACGAACGGTATCAGTTGTAACATGAAAAAGCTTTGCAAATGTACCAATTTTCATAGATGCCCCCCAACGAAAAAAGTGGAGTTACTCCACTTTTTTCACAAAAATGAATTCAAAAAACTCTCAAATGGCTATTGACTTGGAGGAAACTCCAAGTCATATGATAGACTCAAGAAGTTTGAATATTTTGAATAATTTTTGACTGTATTGTAACATACATGTCACAAAAGGAGAAGAATTAGCTATGGATAAGATGGATCGAATGGATACTCTCTCACTGTGGACAGCGACTGCAAACAGCTATGAAAAAGGAAAACTTCTTGAAGGAAATGAAGAGGCGGATGTTGTCATTATTGGCGCAGGCTTCACAGGTCTTTCTTCTGCATATCATTTGCAAAAATTAGGGAAGAGTGTCATTGTCCTTGAGCAAGAAACGATCGGATATGGCGCAAGCGGTCGTAACGGCGGAATGGTATTGCCAGGCTATAAGCCAACGATGCAGGAGCTTGCCAAAAAGTATGGTGCCGACGAGGCGAGACAGCTTAACGATCTCTCCCTATTTAGTGTTGAACTGGTTAAAAACATCATCGACGAGCATCAAATCAACTGTAACTTTAGAAAGACAGGTCACATTGTGGCGGCTTACAAAGCCAAGCATTTTGAAGGATTGAAACATGAAAGCGAATACTTAAACGGAAATTTCGGGTACGAATCAAGCGTGCTTGATCGAAGTCAGTTGCATCGAGAGATCGATTCTCCACATTATTATGGCTGCTTAGTCGACAACTCGAGTTACTCGTTCCAGCCACTGAACTATGCAATTGGTTTGGGAGAAGCAGCTAAATCGATCGGTGCAAAAATCTTTGAGCATTCGAAAGCACTATCTATTGAGTACGGTCGAAACAGTGTGAAAGTTGTAACAGAAAAAGGTGCTGTTACTGCGAAAGACATTATTGTGGCTACAGATGGTTACTCTGGAAAAATCATGAATGAACTGAACAAAGGCGTACTGCCAATTTCGGCACGTATTATTGCTACTGAACAGCTTCCAGAATCACTGGTGAGTACCGTCATTCCTAAAGATCGCATGGTTTTTGATACAAGCAGTTTCCTTTACTATTTCCGACGTACACCAGATAATCGGATCGTATTTGGCGGTGGCGATGTTCGTCCAAACTTAGGCGATGCTGTTTATCAAAGTGTTTACGATGCCATGGTTAAAATAATGCCAAAACTAGCAGGAAGCAAGATTGATTTCCGTTGGGGTGGATTTATCGGGGTTACAATTGATACGTTCCCGGTTATCGGCAGATCCAAAGAAGGCGCATATTTCGCAACGGGTTATACGGGACACGGTGCGTCTCTCTCAACATTGTTTGGTAAGTTATTGGCACAATGGATCGTTACGGGGAGTGCAGGTGGATATCGATTTGAAAAGGAACGCCTCAAATCATTCCCGTTCTATAATCAGAAAACGATGCTGGTCAATCTAGCACATATTGGTTTCAAACTGTTAGATATTATTGCGTAAAGGAGAGTTGTTTTATGAAAATTAACATGTTCATTGACGGGAAATGGATAGAAGCGTTATCCGGTGCTAGACGAAACATTATCAATCCTGCAACCGGAGAGGTGATCGCAACGTCTGCTTATGGATCAGCAGACGATGCGAAGATAGCAATCAAGGCGGCTCGTAAAGCGTTTGACAGCGGAATCTGGTCGGATTTATCGGCTGATGAAAGAGCTGACTATCTCTATAAGATTGCAGACCGTCTTGAAGAGAAGGCAGCTGAAATTGCACGCTTGGAAACTGCAAATAACGGTAAGGTTATTCGTGCAACCACTTATGTGGATATTCCGGTATCGATTCAATGCTTCCGCTATTATGCTGACTTGATCAAAGGCATGAAAAAGGAATCTTACACTCGTGCTGATTCTTCGGAAACAATTATTATTCATGAACCGATTGGTGTTTGTGGACTTATTGTACCTTGGAACTTCCCGCTTATGTTAGCTGTTTGGCAAATTGCTCCTGCACTCGCCGCAGGGAATACAATTGTACTTAAGCCTGCTGATGGCACTCCCGTAAGCGCATTCAAACTTTTTGAAATTATCGAAGAGATTGGACTTCCGGACGGAGTGGCAAACTTGGTATTGGGACCTGGATCAAAGGTTGGGAATGAGCTTGCCGAGAGCCATGATGTTGACAAGATCGCCTTTACCGGTGGAACAAAAACAGGTCAAAGCATTATGCGCGCAGCTGCGGGCAATATGAAAAAAATCACACTTGAACTGGGTGGTAAATCTCCACTTATTGTGTTCGACGATGTGGATTTTGAAACTGCAGTCGAGAATGCGATGTTTGGTATTTTCCACAATGCTGGGCAAGTTTGTTCAGCTGCATCTCGTTTGTTTGTACAAGAGACCATTTACGATAAGTTTGTTGAAAGATTGGCCGAGCGTGCAAGCAAAATTGTAGTTGGCAACGGGGAAAGCGAGAACATTGAAATGGGAGCCCTCACACACGAGCCTCATATGAATGAAGTTTTACATTACATCAAGAGCGGAATCGAAGAAGGTGCAAAATTAGTTTGTGGTGGTAAGCGCTTAATAGAAAATGGGCTTGATCGAGGATTTTTTATTGCGCCAACGATCTTTGCTGATGTAAATGCGAATATGCGTATTGTTAAGGAAGAGATTTTTGGTCCAGTCCTTGTTGTACAGAAATTTAAAGATGAGGAAGATGCCATCCAAAAAGCGAATGATTCCATTTATGGATTAGCCGGTGCTGTATTTACTGAAGATATGGATCGAGCAAAACGTGTCATTAGTAAATTGCGTGCGGGAATTACTTGGATTAATAGTTATCATCTCGCTTATGTTGAAGGTCCTTGGGGAGGGTATAAGCAAAGTGGAATCGGCAGAGCGTTAGGTGCTGCTGGGCTGGAGCACTTTATGGAAACGAAGCAAATCAATATCCACCAGCATGCCCAGCCTGTAGGTTGGTATGCGAATTAATTGAGCTTAACTTGCTATATAAATTATTTATAAGGGGACATGCTCATGAAAATAGTAGACAACCGTCCGTTATCGAAGATAGAGCAACTAGAAGTAATGAATAAGCCGGCGTATGATTCAGTGCTGGGAACCAAAAGTATTCCGTTACTATATTTACGGTTTGCTTTGGCAGGAATTATGGCTAACGTGATTCTAGGAGTTGTAGCGGTTGTCGATGGGTATTTCGTCAGTGGCTTTCAGGAGCTGGAAATCGAAGGGATCGGAATTGGATTTACGGTCATGGTTATTACCCGTATGCTTGGCGTTCTTTTGGGTGTGGGAGCCGGAGCGGTCATTTCACTTCGACTTGGAAAAGGGAAGATCGAAGAAGCTAGAGGTATTATGGGACAAACTTTATGGTTTACTCTTTTCCTCTCCATTTTGTTAGCTGTACTTGGAGTGGTCTTTGAAAATAATATTATGACCTTATTCGGAGCAAGTAATGAAGCGCTTCCATATGCGGTACAATATAGCCGTCTGCTATGGATTTCATTGCCATTAACGATATTGGCCGTTGTATTAAGTATTTTAACCAATATCGATGAAAAACCTGTATTATCAATGAACAGTTGGTTAGTCGCAGCAGTTGTTGCTGGGATTACAGAATGGATTATGGTAACGAAGTATGACATGGGGATGATGGGTTCCTCATGGGCCAATATGATTTCGCAATCGATCCCTGTTTTCCTAATCTTTTATTTCTGGTTTGGTAAAACAAAACTTAAGCCAAAAATGAAAGATATGATGATTAATCTCAAGACGATCGGTGAAGTGGCTTGGACGGGCTTTGCATCTTTCTCGAGTCAGTTCATGATGTTTATTGCAATTATTTTCTTCAACAACTTACTGCAAAGCTACGGTGGTGGGCTGCACGTTGCCGCTTTCACGATTCAAAACGGTTACATTACAAATCTGCTTGCCTTAGCAGCGCTCGGTGGGATGACAGGACTTCAACCGATCATTAGTTATAATTACGGTGCGGGCAACCTTGATCGTGTTAAACAAGCAATTAAGATGGGACTCATTTTTACGGTTGCCTTCTTTGTGATTGTGACAGCCATACTAATCATTTTTGCAGATCCAATTGTGTCATTTTTTTCCGGTGGTAATCCTGAATTGCAGAAACTGGGTATTTGGACGACAGTTGTATTCAATTCTTTGTTTACGCTTAATGCAGTCAGCTTGCTTATCTCAGGTTATTTCGAATCACAAGAGAGAAACTGGTCCGCAACGTTTATTAGTGTTAGCAAAATACTGTTGTTCATGGTACCGTTTCTATTTATTTTCCCGAAATTCTGGGGTGTAGAAGGTATATGGTACACAGGTCCCGCTGCAGAAATTCCAGGCGTTCTCATTGCCATATACTTTATGAAAAAAGAGCTCAAACGTTTAAAAGATACAAATAGTAAGACAGTACGTTTATAGAACCTATTCCTTCAAAATTACCAATAAGAAAGAGAGAGGAGTATCATGTTTTTTGCGAAAAAACTTACAGCAGAAGAAGCACAACAACTAGGTGTTGACACGTGGGAACTATGGGTAGGCGAACCAGATAAAGGAACGTGGCATCTAGAAGAACAGGAAGTTTTCTATGTGACAGACGGTGAAGTGTTTATTACTGTTGATGGAAAAAAGTATCATATTACAAAGGACTGGGTCGTTTCCTTGGCTAAGGACCTTGTCTGTGAATGGGATTGTCCAGTATTTTTGAAAAAGAATTATAAAATGAACCATGAGATCAATCTGAAATAATGTGAAATGAGAAGTGGGCAAATGCTAAGCAGACGACTGCTCCTGCGTATTTAATGGATAAGAAATTCAGAATAGTAAAGCGAAATGGAGATAAAGCCTAATGAACCAAAAAGCCGATATTGTTCTCTCAAGTAATGTTGACGAAATGTAGTGAAATTTATGCAAATAAGTTTACATACCGTCATATGAATGCGCTTTCTTTTGCGGATGCAATAAATACATAGGACGGTTATCTTAAAATAGGAGGTTTCACTATGGTAGTAACGAAAAATGTACAAACGTTGAAAAATTATATTGGCGGACAATGGATCGAATCCACAAACAAGTAAACAGGTTGAAGATGTACCAAATCCAGCAACAGGAGAAATCATTGCTCGTGTGCCGCTTTCGACTAAAGAAAACTTAGATAGAGCTGTAGCAACTGCTAAAGAAGCATTCAAAACATGGAGAAGGGTCGCTGTGCCTCGGCGTGCTCGTATTCTATTTCGCTATCAACAGCTATTGATTGAAAACTGGGAAGAGTTAGCTAAACTCGTTACCCTGGAAAACGGAAAAAGTTATAAAGAAGCTTACGGCTCGTTATTGAAAGAGTGATGTAAAATCATAAAAGGATAGAATGGAGTTGGTGATTGTGCAAACGACAGAACAAACACAAAATTTGCAAAAAGCAGATGAAAAGTACCTTTGGCATGCAATGAGAGGAGCAGCCCCTAGTCCAACGAATTTAATTATCACAAAAGCAGAAGGGGCATGGGTGACGGATATTGATGGAAACCGTTATTTAGACGGTATGTCCGGTCTTTGGTGCGTGAATGTTGGGTATGGTCGAAAAGAGCTTGCAAGAGCGGCTTTTGAACAGCTTGAAGAAATGCCGTACTTCCCTCTGACACAAAGTCATGTTCCTGCCATTAAATTAGCAGAAAAATTGAATGAATGGCTTGGTGACGAATACGTCATTTTCTTTTCTAACAGTGGATCGGAAGCGAATGAAACAGCGTTTAAAATTGCTCGTCAATATCATCAGCAAAAAGGTGATCATGGACGCTATAAGTTTATTTCACGCTATCGTGCTTACCACGGTAATTCAATGGGGCTCTTGCAGCAACAGGGCAAGCACAACGAAAGTACAAATATGAACCATTGGGGCAAGGATTTCTGCATGTAGCACCGCCTGATACGTATCGCAATCCAGATGATGTTCATACACTGGCAAGTGCTGATGAAATCGATCGTGTCATGACATGGGAGTTAAGCCAAACAGTAGCCGGCGTGATTATGGAGCCAATTATTACCGGGGGCGGAATTTTAATGCCTCCTGATGGATATATGGCAAAAGTAAAAGAAATTTGCGAGAAGCATGGTGCGTTGCTCATTTGTGATGAAGTTATATGTGGATTTGGCCGGACAGGGAAGCCGTTTGGATTTATGAACTATGGCGTCAAACCAGATATCATTACAATGGCAAAAGGTATTACAAGTGCGTATCTTCCTTTGTCAGCAACAGCAGTCAGACGAGAGGTTTATGAGGCATACATAGGCAGTGAAGATTATGATCGCTTCCGCCATGTGAATACGTTCGGAGGAAATCCTGCTGCTTGTGCCTTGGCTTTGAAGAATTTAGAAATTATGGAGAATGAAAAACTCATTGAACGTTCCAAAGAATTGGGTGAACGACTGCTATATGAACTAGAGGATGTAAAAGAGCATCCAAACGTAGGAGATGTTCGCGGAAAAGGCCTTCTTTTAGGTATTGAACTAGTGGAAGATAAGCAAATAAAAGAACCGGCTGCCATTGAAAAGGTGAACAAAGTCATCAATGCTTGTAAAGAAAAAGGTCTAATTATTGGTAAAAATGGTGACACTGTTGCAGGTTACAATAATATTTTGCAGCTTGCTCCTCCATTAAGCATCACAGAAGAAGACTTTACTTTTATTGTTAAAACAATTAAAGAATGTTTATCTCAACTTTAACTAATTATTGATAAATCTTGTTAAAAAGCGGAATAGCATATCGAGAGATATAGCTTTAAATACTGAACGAATCACTCTAAAAGAGTAATTCCGAAAGGGCTGAGTTTATGAAAGTTGATGTTGTATTGATAAATGGAGAAGTTATTACAGTAGACCAAAAGAATACAGTAGTCGAAGCTGTAGCAATAAAAGATAATCGTATCGTAGTTGTTGGTTCAAATCAGGAGGTTAAGAGTTTTATAGGAGAAAAAACGGATGTAATTGACCTGCAAGGAAAAACGCTTCTTCCTGGATTCATTGATTCTCATATTCACCTCATTTCTCATGGGGTGAATCAGTTGGCGGTAAGTTGTAAAGCTGAACATATTGATTCTATCGAGGCTTTGTTAGATGACCTGAAAAAGAAAGCCTTAGAAACGCCTAAAGGTGAATGGATACGTGCTTGGGGCTTTAATGAAACCGCTGTGAAGGAAAAGCGTTATCCAACAATCGCTGAGCTGGATGAAATTTCAGTTGAACACCCGATTATTGTATCCCGTACTTGCAGCCATATAAGTGTGGTGAACAGCAAAGCATTAGAAATTGCGCAAATTAACGAGAACACACCGGATTCTAATGGGGGAGTTATTGAAAAGAATCAGGCAGGAGGGCTTACAGGAAAGTTAATTGAAGCAGCAAATATGGGGATGAGCGAGGTTGCAAGTTATACAGAAAGTGAACTGATGAAGGCTGTGAAAATTGCATCAGATCATTTCGTTGCAGCGGGCATAACAAGTATACATGAGGCAGGTGGATATGGCCCTGAGAGTTACCGTTTACTACAACAAGCTGTGAAGAGTAAGGATATTCGTGTCCGAATATATGCAATGATATGTCAGTTAAATAACTCCCATGAATTTGTTAATAAAATGGTCGAAGCTGGTGTGGTAACTGGTACCGGAGATGAGAGATTCAAAGTTGGACCAGCTAAATTGTTTACAGATGGAAGTAGCACCGGGCCTACAATTGCAACCCGTGAGTCGTACTCCAGTGACTCTAACAATTATGGCATTCTTTATTATAGTGAGGAAGAAATCTACCAGGTTCTAGGTGAAGCACATAAAAAAGGATATCAAATCACTGTACATGCACAAGGTGATAAAGCCATTGAAATGTATTTAAATTGTGTAGAAAAGGCGTTGGAGGAATCACCAAGAAAAAACCACCGTCATCGGATTGAGCACGCGGGAATTTCTTCACCAGATTTACAAGAGAGAATGAAAAAACTCGAGGTGGTTCCTATTCCAAATCCTCCATTTCCATATGAATTCGGAGAGATATATGTCCAACACTATGGTGATCGTGTTAATCACATGTACGCTGTTCGTGATTTTATTGATCGTGGCATCATGGCAGCAGGTGGATCGGATGCGCCAGTTACTGACTATAATCCTTTATTAGGAATTCATGTTGCTGTCAATAGAAAAAGCCAGTCTGGAATGGAGTTTGGTGCTAATCAATCTATAAGCGTAATGGAAGCTATTAAACTATACACCTGGAATGGTGCTTATGCGAGTTTTGAAGAAGAGATAAAAGGAAGCATAGAGGTTGGAAAGTTGGCGGATTTAGTTATATTAAATGACAGCATTTTAAGTGTCAACCCAAACCAAATTAAAGATTTAAAAGTAGAAACAACTATTATTGATGGTGAAATTATCTATCAAGAAGAACAATCAGTGAAAATTTAATATATCATAGTTTGCATACCACGTAACCCTTGTAATGTTACGTGGTGTTTGTTGGAACTGTAGATGCAGGATTAGGATTTACAATCGATGAAAAGGTAACTGTTAATGGATCACCACAGTACAAAGTACAAAATAGCAAGGGCAAAACATACTATGTAACTGCAAGTGAAGCTTATGTATATGTGAAGTAAGAGTTGCAAAATAGCATCCCCTTAAATAATAATTTTTAATTTAAATCAACAAAAGAGACCTCAAATGTGAGGTCTCTATTATTGGTTATTCTCCATCTGTATTTTCTCTTCACTTACTCCAGGCCAGGTAACATGGTTCATTGAAATATATAATCCTAAAGAAGACTTGTTCCTCAAAAAGTTCTTTTCTTGCCCTCAGAATCTAGCAAAATAGACTAAATCAATTCTTATAAATTGCGATAAATTCACTAGGAATCTTATCTGCTAACCAAACTTTTTCATTTCCTAAATAGAACTTAATATTTTTCTCTCGATCTTTTCTAATATCTACCATCAAAATAATGGGATGATTGTCTTTCCTTTTTCCTACTAAGGTTGCAGTTTCAACATCTTCAGAAAGATGAACATACTGTCGAGACATAGGAGATAAGCCATTCGATTCAATAGAATTTATAAATCGAGAAGAAGTGCCATGATAAAGGTATCTGGGTGGTATAGCTTCTTCTTTTACTATTTTCATGGGAATAGAGTGTCCATAGTCCATACATCGCACGGATTTTATTTCCTTTTATCTCATGTCTCTTTTTTTTGATTTTTCTATCATCATTTTCAAGTCATCTAAATTTACATTTTTCCATACATTCGACCGACGAAGAGCATTTAGTAATTGGTCTATAGAGACCCACCCATTCTCATCTAACTCTAATTCATATTCCCACGGCGCATGACGCAAAGCATATGAAATTTCTTTACTTAAATTTGTATAGAATTTTTCTTCACTCCGATTATAAGAAATCATCTCGTTTACAGCACATTCAACCCACTCCCAAAAGTCATCAAATTCTTTTCTTTGTTCAAAACCTTCAGAAGCAAAATCATGAATAAGTTGAACTTTACTTCCTTTTCCAATTTCAAAACATGCAATATCATCATTATCAACTCTTTTAGCAAAAGGAATCAACTTACGATTAGGATATCTTTTCTTCATACCATAGTATATGTTAGTAGCCTGTTCTGATTCCATTAAAAACCATATATCAAAATTAACTAAATCTAATTCAACTAATCTTTCATAAGATTCAGGGTATTTATAAATAGATTCATCCATATGAAAATTTTTCATAGTTACCACCATTTCTTTCTACTTCATTTTTTCTAGGTCATACGATCCCATTGGATTATTATTTCTAAAACTTGCTTTTTGTTTTTGTATTCTTAAATCTAAAGATTCTCCCCATGTCTTAGGCACACCTTTAGGAGTTGTAAATCTACCAACCATATCTGCTGGAAGAGGATCGCTATAATTTCTAATAGTTACTTGAACTTCTATTCCAGCCTCTCTAGATGCAGCAACCCTTGTATTATCAATAGTCGTAAGATTGCCATCTGGCATTCTAATAAAATCAATTGGATCACCTTTCCAGCCATTCGATTTCATACTAGCAATAATCTCTTCTGAACCATTCACAGAAGTTTGACTGAATCTAATTTCTGAAGGATTGACATTCCTAACATTACTATTAAGTCCGATGGCTTTCTTACTAGTATTATCCATTCCCTTAGTAGCATTTCCCTCTTTATCAAGCCTATCAGTATCTTTAACTTTATTAGCACGCCCACCAGAAGACGGAGAAGACTGGATTTTTTGAAGAGTATCCTTACCATTTTGAATTGTATTATACCAAATGAATCCACCATGTGTAATTTTGTTCTTTTCAAGTGATTTCTGTAATTGGAGATTGGTGAGTGCGATTTTCCATAATTTATTGAGAAGGGGAGAGGTATAATATTTCTCAATGTATCTAACACGAAAACAGAAGTAGGATAGATTCTCTTGCTTTTATAATACTTTAAAAATCAGTTCACTTATAGAAAGGTGATGTAGGGGGAAGGAGATGAGAAACAATGGTGATTCATTTTAATTAGAATCAACAAAAGAGACCTCAAATGTGAGATCTCTTTTGTTAATTATACTTCATCTGTAACTTTCTCTTCACTTACTCTAGGCCAGGTAACATGGTTCATTGAAATATACAATCCTAAAGAAGACTTGTTCTTCAAAAAGTTCTTTTCTTGCCCTCAGAATCTAGCAAAATAGCTAGTCAAAAGATAATTGTAATCTATCAACTTGTAAATAAACATATTGCCCCTCTAAATATTTGTAGTCTTCAAGTAAATCACTAGTTATAAAGAAACCAACATCTAAAACATTATTTTCTAACATTTTTCCAAAAAGAATATAACTTCCATTAGCAATATTTTCTATTTTTTTGAATTTATCTTCTTTTTGCGTTTCTACTGTCAAAGCGTCATTCAGAAATATATCTATCTCAGCTTCGTATTCTTTATTTACAACAACTTCTTGAGGTGAAGCATTAAAACCTGTTACTTTTTGATTATTTACTAAAAAGTCTATTTCTTCTTCAATAATTGAATCAATTCTACATATCAATATCTTATTTTTCATTTTTTGACCTCTATTCTACTGAATTGATAACAGAGATATTTTTACCATTATTCATCATTTTCCAAAAAGTTTTTCCGCTTTCTACATGGTATGTTGTAATTGCCCCTAAATTATTAGTTCCTACAAACTCAAATTTAGCTTCTTGCTCTTTAAAGCCATTTCTTTTCCAATTTCAGCTTCACGAGCTTTGTCATTATCGTATTTAAAGTATAAATCAAGTAATAAGTTTTTTAGGCACTGCAATTAATCTCGTACGTTTGTTACCTTCGTGGTCTTTTGATTCAAATATCGATTTACATTTCATTTAACTATAAAACTTTTTATAACTATAAAAACCTTGAAAGACTAAAAGCCGATCAAGGTCAAAGTTTAAATAGCGACTATTATTTATGTATTTCCCTTTCCCATACTCTCTTTCCGTCGGTTAAAAATACTGCACTTGGTGGATCATCATAGAGGGAAATTTCAACCAATGAACCTTTTTCTTGTATTAACCAATTATATACACTGTCTTGGTTAGTAGTAGGATGGGATAAAATACTATTTACTTTAAATGCAGCTGCATCGTATTCTGTATAATTTATATCATCATCATCTAATCCATTGTCTGTTTCAAAAACTGTATCGAGTTCGCCAATTATCCTCAATCCACTGTTCCATTCTAGTATCATTTCACTATCTTCATATTTTATTAATGTTCCTATTAAAGAATCATATCCCATGTGCATCCTCTTTTCTTATATATTTTAAGGTTTTGCTGGTACTATATGAGCACCGTCTTTTCCGTAATGAAGCATTCCTCTAGTAGTCTCAAGGTATTGACCAGTATCGCGGTCATAGTATTTCCCAATTGGTTTACCAAAGTCTACTCCTTCTTTTTTACCGTCTGGTAGTAGTTGACCTTTCCCGGCAAACTTATCAAGCAATTCTTGTGCTGTTTTATTATCACCATAGAAGATACTTTTGTTTTTTCCATTTGCAACCTCTTGTTTGTAGTTAGGTGCATTAGGAATATGTTTTTCTTGAGCCCCAGCTTTCACTTTTATTGGGTAACCATTTACTTCACGGTATGGACCTTTAGGTACAGAATTTTTCCATAAGAAGGTAATAGAAGAAATATAAAAAAGTGCTAGCAAGTTTGCAAACGAACTTGCTAACACTTATACAAAATAAGTATAAATTATCGCTGATATGTCACTTGGTAAATTGATAATAATTAAATAGATAAAACGAATAAACATTCCTTAGAAAACAAGACTTAGTATATTCTATATAACTATGAAATACAATAAATTGCAAAGACTCTCTGCTCCACGATAAAAAGTCTTGCCAGAAGCGACAAGACTTTTAAATTTGTAAACTATAATTGTATACCAAATGTTGCGTACAATAGGTCTGCATATTGCTCTTTTGTAATCTCTTCTTTACTCTGTTTTCCTTGCTTTGTTACTGTGAAACGATCTTTTGTTAGAGTAGCATGCCCATCAGAAGTTAGTTTTACGGTGAGAGGTACTTTATTAAAAGGAGAGTCTGTATGTTCTACAATTGTTTTTTGTGCTTCATTTAATTTTCTTTCATCAACTGCCTCTATATAAAATGCGTAACCTAATGTCCAATCTTGAGAAGAATCCTGATTTAGAAATTCATTATTTTTTTTCATCTCTAAAATATAGTTTCCCTTTGTAGTTGTTTCTTTTCGAATGCGATAGTCCCCAGTAACGGAATGAACAATCTCACCGGTGAAAGGAACAGGTGAAAGTGGAAGGTTTGAACCGAAACCGACTTCAATTAAATAAAATTCAGTATTATGTTTTAAAACAGTTGCCACATGTCCTGAATCAACAGCCCAAGTATTAGAAGCGGCATGATAAACTGTTCCTGATACTAAGTGAACATCAAAACCGCAATCTTTAAGGAAGTAATACATCGTTGGATTTAATTCGTAACAAAGGCCACCGCGGTTATGAACTAAAATTTTTTCTTGAAGATTTTCTTTTGAAATTTCTTTTACTGTACCGTGAATAATATCTAGATTCTCAAAGGGAATCGCTTGTGCCATTGCATGAAGGATTTCGTTTAAATCTTCAAATGAAATGGACTCTCTTTCTTGTATATTTAATCTGGAAAAGAATTGCTTTTGTAGTTCTGTCATGTGAATCGCTCCTTATCCATGTTACTTATATATAATTGTATCGAATGTTGAATACGAAAACATCCGTAATACGTTGAATAAACAATCCATATATATACTTACGACTAAAGTATAATAAGAAGAATATTGTAAAGTATGGAACCTTTACTTTTGTCGTAACATATAGTATGATAATTTCAATAAATTAGATTTCAATGAACATAATTATAAATTAATGAGAGGTGCTTTTTGTGAGTGCGGTAGGTTCTAAATAGGAAAAAATTGAATGAAATAAATCTAATGAGAACAGGGGATTTTTATATACTTCTAACCCCTAACTTTGTCATGGATTTATTTCAAATAACCTATGAAGATACCTACAATACTTTATAAAGCGTGTAATGATTATGGGATAGCCATATGTTTTTTTGAGATGGTTTTATTTCCTTATATATTGCACAGGCCTTGTAAATGTAAAAAGCTGCGGTATCTACGCAGCTTTTTTGTGTTTATTTTTATCACATGAAAGTTATATTTAATTAAATATATCTCATTGAAATCTAATGGGTAGGTATCTTCATTTTTGATGTGAGTAAATCATAGTGAGGAGAATAGAAATTGAATAAAATGACTTTTGAAAAGTTGCAATATAATGAGTTAAAGGAAATAGTTAAATCATATTGCGTAAGTGGATTAGGAAAACAGTTGTTAAATAAATTGGAGCCAAGTACAAGTATCAAAGTAGTGAAAAATCGTTTGAATGAAACAACGGAAGCACGAGCGATATTGGATGCAGAAGGGCATGTTCCTTTTTTCGGAATTTCTAATATCGATAGTACAATTCAAAAATTGGAAAAGGGAATGATTTTAGATCCAACCGAGCTAGTTAGTGTATCAGACTTTTTACGAGGGTGTCGAAAGGTTAAAAAGTTTATGCTGGATAAAGAATTTTTTGCACCAGTACTAGCATCATATGCGAATTCAATGTCTGAATTCAAAAGTGTAGAAGAAGAAATTAATTTTTCAATTAAAGGAAATAGTATTGATTCTGCTGCAAGCAAAGAATTAAAACGAATACGAAATAATATCGACTCCGTAGAGGGGAAAATTAAGGAACGTTTAAGCAAATTTTTAAATAGTAGTGCAAATAAGAAATATATTCAAGAGTTCTTCATTAGTAAAAAAGACGATCGATATACGATTCCAGTGAAAGCTTCCTATAAAAATCAAGTTGCTGGAACAATTGTTGAAGTTTCTTCTAAAGGCTCTACCGTTTTTATAGAGCCAAATACAGTTACAAAGTTAAACGTGGAACTAGCAAGTTTAAAAGCTGAAGAAGCGATGGAAGAATATCAAATATTAGCCACTTTATCTGGAATGATCTTAGAGGACATTTATAACATTAAGATTAATATGGAGCTGATTAGTCAATATGATATGGTGTTTGCAAAAGCGAAATTTAGTAAACATATTGGCGGGATAGAGCCGAAATTAAATGATTATGGGTATGTAAAGTTAGTTCATTGCAAACACCCATTATTAGCAGGTGAAGTTGTACCACTTCACTTTGAAATTGGACCAAATTACCGAAGCTTAATTATTACAGGGCCAAATGCTGGAGGGAAAACGATTGTTTTGAAAACAATTGGATTATTAACATTGGCGACAATGTCAGGATTGCACATCGCTGGAGACAAGGAAACGGAAATTGCTGTTTTTGAAAATATATTTGTAGACATTGGCGATAATCAAAGTATAGAAAATGCGCTAAGTACATTTTCATCTCATATGAAAAACCTTTCAGAAATCATGAGAGTGTCAAATAATAATACGCTTCTACTATTTGATGAAATAGGCAGCGGTACGGAACCGAATGAAGGAGCGGCACTTGCGATTTCTATTTTAGAAGAATTTTATCATATGGGTTGTACGACTGTTGCAACTACTCATTATGGTGAAATTAAACGCTTTTCAGAAATGCACAGTGACTTTATGAATGCGGCGATGCAATTTAATAGTGAAACATTGGAACCGATGTATAAGTTAATGATAGGGAAATCAGGAGAGAGTAATGCTCTATGGATTTCTAGAAAAATGAACGTGCGAGAAAACGTACTGCAAAGAGCGAAAGGCTATATGGAAAATAAAGAGTACCGCTTAGAGCGAGTGAATGAAAGTAGACTGAGAAAGCCTAAGATTGTCAAAGAGAAAGCAGAAGAGAAGGATGAATATAAAAAAGGGGACCGTGTGAAATTATTAGACTATGATGACTTTGGAATTGTATATAAAGAAAAAGACAATTTCTTCAATATCGTTGTGTTTTATAATGCCCAATTCATTGAAGTAAACGTTAAGCGAATTTCTTTAGAAGTACAGGCAAAGGAATTATATCCAGAAGGGTATGATTTAGACACATTGTTTGTGGATTATAAAGAACGGAAAATGCAGCATGACATAGAGCGAGGATCGAAAAAAGCGCTGCGAAAAATTCAAAAAGAAATAAGAAAGAATAGAGGATAAGATGCTGTGAATATAAAGATTAGACAAGAACTTGAGAAAGATTATAACGGGGCAGAAGAGGTTGTAAAACAAGCATTTTTAAATGAAGCATTTAGCGATCAGAAAGAGCACGAACTTGTAAATCGTATCAGAAAATGTGATGCGTTTATTCCAGAGTTATCATTAGTGGCGGTAGATAAGGAAGTTGTTGGTCACGTTCTATTATCTAAAGTTAAAATAGTAGATGGTGATACATCTGTAGAGTCGTTAGCTCTTGCTCCAGTATCTGTTGTACCAGACTGCCAGAAAAAGGGGATTGGAAGTCTGTTGATTTCTCATGTATTAAGAAAAGCAAAAGAGCTTGGGTATCATTCTGTAATTGTGTTGGGGCATAAAGATTATTATCCGAAATTCGATTTTAAACCAGCTAGCATATGGAATATATGTGCGCCATTTGAGGTGCCAGACGAGGTGTTTATGGCAATGGAATTAACGGAGAATGCTCTTCAAAATATACAAGGGATAGTACAATATTCGGAAGCCTTTTCTGAATAGAACGGATAAAAGATAGCTAGAAGAAACCTTCTAGCTATCTTTTTTATTCTGATTTTTAAGTGGAAATTATCATGGTATCAATAAAATTTTCCCTGTACTTTTTCGACTTTCCAATAATCGATGTGCTTCAGCACCGTTTTCTAAAGCGAAAGTTGTTGGAGTTTGGATATTTAATTTTCCAGCAGTAATCCAAGCAAATAGTTGGCTTGAACGGTTTTTGCGTTCTTCATACGTTGTGAGTACGTTCCAAAGATCTCCGCCAGTCAATGTTTTTGAAGTATCCATCAACATTTGCGGATCAACAGGAGCAGGATCACCACCGGCCATTCCGTAAAATACGACGGTACCACCG
This sequence comes from Bacillus pseudomycoides DSM 12442, assembly GCF_000161455.1. Taxonomy (GTDB): domain Bacteria; phylum Bacillota; class Bacilli; order Bacillales; family Bacillaceae_G; genus Bacillus_A; species Bacillus_A pseudomycoides. The sequence continues at coordinate 2,811,852 of NZ_CM000745.1, read as the reverse complement.
ATTTTTGTGGCTTTAAAGCTTTCTTCTAATGTAGAACCTATTGATTCGTACACAACATCTACACCATGTCCTTTTGTGACTTGTAGTATTTCTTCATGCCATGATTCTGAATATAAAAATACGCGGTCCGCTCCAGCTGAATAGGCTGCTTCTGCTTTTTCTTTAGATGAAGTAAGGCCAATTACTTGCGCATCTCTCATTTTTATCATTTGAATGAGAAGTTGACCAACTCCTCCAGCAGCCGCGTGAACTAAAACAAAATCACCAGCTTTTACTTTATAGCTGTCTTGTGTTAAGTAATGCGCTGTTAACCCTTGTAATAAAACGGAAGACGCTGTCTCAAAGGAAATAGAGTTTGGGAGTGGAATCGCTTTTTCTTTTGGAACGGCTACTAACTCTGCATTTGCGAATGGTACATCAGCAAATGCAATGCGGTCTCCGATAGTAACATCGGTAACTTCAGCACCAATTTGCTCTACAATTCCTGAGCCTTCATACCCTAATATATAAGGTGGTTTACCAGCGAGATGATAGTCACCCCTACGTCTATATATATCAGCAAAATTTAAGCCGATTGCTTTTGTGCGAACAAGAATTTCATTTGGATTTATAATTGGGTCTGACACTTCTTGATATTTTAATACATCAGTATTTCCGAATTCCTTGAAACAAAGTGCTTTCATATGGAATACCTCCAATTTGTAAGGTGCATGAATATTGTTTGTTAATGGTTCTTATCATACAATACATATATCAATAGGAAAAGCGGATTATTTCGATGAAATCAATCGGAAATATCGATTGAAAAGAGGGAATGATATTGGAAATAAAACAATTAATTACATTTAAAACCGCTGCGGAAAATTTGAATTTTACGCAGACTGCAAAGAAATTAAATTTTGCTCAATCGAGTGTGACTGCTCAAATAAAAGCATTGGAAACTGAGCTTGGCACACCACTATTCGAACGATTGGGGAAACGTCTCTTTTTGACTGAAGCGGGAAGAAAGTTTCAACTATATGCGGATAAAATGATTGCGCTAAGTCATGAAGCAAAAATGGCTCTGAAAGGTGATGAAGAAATATCCGGTACGCTAGTTATTGGTGCTCAAGAAAGTCAATGTACATATAGGCTTCCTTCAATTTTAAAAGAGTTTAAGACGCAATTTCCTCAAATAAAACTTATATTTAAGCCTGCTCATTCGAATGAAGATGTGAAGGAGAAACTGATGGAAGGAAAATTAGATTTAGCCTTTATTTTAGATGAATGTAAAGCAGAAGATGCTTTACATGTAGAGTCGTTGGTTCGAGAAAAATTAAAAATAGTAGTATTTCCTAATCATCCTTTACTTGAGAAATCTATAATTTCTACAAAGGATTTTGAAAGTGAAACACTTTTATTAACAGAGCTTGGTTGTTCCTATCGTACTATATTTGAAGAACTATTCCGTGCAGAAGACGTATATCCTGTAAATAAAATTGAGTTTGTTAGTGTGGAAGCAATTAAGCAATGTGTAATTGCGGGCTTAGGCATAGCAATTTTACCAGCAATGGTAGTAGAAAAAGATATACAACAGGGTACAATGAAAGAGTTAGTCTTAGAGAATACAATTTCTCCTATTTTTACACAAATTGCTTGGCATAAAGATAAATGGATCACTGCGCCATTACAGCAATTTATAGAGGTAACAAGAGTGTCAATAGAAAAGTAAAATAGAACAAGTCAACTTTCTATATGGAAGTTGGCTTGTTTTTATGTTCTTTCAAATGTTTAAGCTGAGCGACAATCATGATGCTAATGACAACGAGTAAAAACCACGAACTAATCTTTCCAATGTGAACAAGGCTCCACGCTTCTCGTTGATTTGGATATTGCCATGCTCCGAAGAAAGTAGCGATGTTTTCTGCAATCCAAATAAAAAATCCAATAAGGAAAAACGAGAGAACAAGCGGCATTGTATATGTAACGTTCTGCACTGAAAATTGAACAAACGTTCGAAAGAAAACAATAAATAAAAGGGCAGTTAAAACCCAGCGAAAGTCATATACAAAATGGTGTGTAAAAAAATTCAAATAGATCATAGCCCCTAAAGGTACAGTCCACATCGCCTTGGGCCACCTATGCATTTGCAAATGCAACCTTCTCCATGCTTGGCATATATAACTAGCAACACTAGCATACATAAATCCGCTATAAAGTGGGACACCAAAGATTTTTGAATATGCTTCTTCAGGGTAACTCCATGAACCGAAGTGAACTTTATATATTTCTAGTAGGAGCCCGATGAGATGAAAAACAGCAATTACTTTCAGCTCATCTTTTGTTTCCATACCCGTTTTGTACATGATGTATTGCATAAGAAGGCATACGATAAGGATAAAATCATAACGATAGAGTCCTGGGATTGAAATGAATTTTGACAGAGCAAGTGTTACAAAAATAACGACAGGGAAAATACAAGATAAAGCTTGTTGATAAGCAAAGAAAAGAAGTTGTTTGATATAAAACATTGTTTCTCCTTTCTTACATGTGAGTTAGTTTTCTGAAAAAACAGGATGGAAACTTACTATACTATAAATCTTTAGAATAAAAAGTCAATAGTTAAAAATACAAGGATAAAGTAGTGAATATTAATCATACATCCATCAAGGGAAGAACTAAAAAGTAAGTTGAATGAATAATTCGAAAAGTATAAAATGAATGTAATCATATGAAAAGGAGCTGTGCCAATGTTATCGCTTATTGTAAATATCCCATCATTACTGAAGACTATGGAACAAGGGGATAGATAGTCCTGATAAACTACAGAGCTATCCCCATAATTGAAAAGGGGGATTTTTGAAATGAACACGAAATTGAACAATCTTTTTCTAGGTGAAAATATTAAGTTATCAGCAATCAGAGCTGAAGATATTGAACAAATGGCTATTTGGCAAGAGGATAGTGAGTATTTAAGAAATGTAGATACGGATATAGCGATTCTACAATCTTTACATGAAATAAAGGAAAATGAGCTATTAATAGGGAAAAAGTCAAATAGTGTTTCTTTTATGCTAAGAACGATTCAAGATGATAGTTTAATTGGCTTTGTGGCACTTCATAGCATAGAGTGGAATAATAGAGCTGGCTTGCTAGCAATTGGTATAGGTGATAAAAATTATAGAGGTAAGGGATATGGTACGGAAGGATTACGCCTTATTCTGAAATATGCTTTTTACGAATTAAACTTACATCGTGTAGGTCTCGATGTTATTTCATATAATAAATCGGCAATTGAAGTATATAAAAAGGTTGGATTTAAGGTGGAGGGAAGTATGAGAGAAGCTGTTCAGCGAGATGGGAAGAGCTTTGATCGCATCATAATGGGTATATTGCGAAATGAATGGATAGCCATGCTAGAATAATTTATCCCGCTATTTGCGGGATAGTAATTAGTGGGGGAAGAAAGAAACCTTACTGATTAAAGTTTCAATTTTTTCATAGCATATGGTGTTGTAACATATAAAATTAACCAATTGATGTTTATTATGAATGAAAATATTGCTATAAATACATTCAATAACATGCATGTGTTTTGCAGGATAAAGAATAATTCGTGTCGAAATTTTACAGTATATGGATTGGAATAAGGAGTCGTGTCAGATGAATTTAGAAAAACCAAAACCAGTAAATGAAGAGATAGCCGAATTAAAAGAACTTGTAAAAGAATTACATGGTAGTGTACATCAGCTACAAAGTGAAGTTCAGCAGCTTAGGCATGAAAAGCCGGTTGTTGAAGTAAGAAAAGGGGTTCAATTATCACCAACAATCGTTGGACAAATTGGTGGTATGATTTTAGGTGCATTGGCAATCATTGGGATATTTTGGTGATAAAAAGGTTTGCAGCAAATTGCTGCAAACCTTTTTACATTAAATAACGTAAATATATATAAGCATGTGATAATAATAATGCAATGATTGTTAAGGGTAAGCCAATTTTTAAGAAATCAAGGTAAGAAAATCCGTGTCCTTCGCGGTTAGCAATACCGGCAACAACTACGTTTGCAGAAGCACCAATTAATGTTCCATTTCCTCCTAAGCAAGCACCAAGTGATAATGCCCACCATAGTACTTCAATTTGAGGAGAATCAACAGAAAGTCCAAGTCCTGATGCTAAATCTTGAATCAGTGGAATCATCGTTGCGACAAATGGAATATTATCAATAGTAGCTGATGCTGCCCCTGATACCCATAAGATAAGAATCGCTGCAAAACCGATATCACCATTTGTTATATCAATCACTTCTTTTGCCAGAGATGAAATAAGTCCGATATCAATTAAACCACCAACAAGAATAAATAATCCAGCGAAGAAGAAAATTGTTACCCATTCTACATGAGCAAATACATCTTCTAATTCATGTTGTTTCACACCAATTAGCATGAGGAGCGTTGCACCGGTCATCGCGATAACTGCCGCATCTACATGAATAATTGAATGAAGAACAAACCCGAGAATTGTCAAACCTAAAATGGAAAGCGATTTTAGGAGTAAGCTTCGGTCACGAATATAGTCTTTTTCATTTAGTGCCATAAGCTTGGCAATTTGTTCAGATGTTGTTTTTAATTTGTTACGATACATAAGATAAATAATGCCTAATGTAACAATAGAAATGATAAGTACAATTGGCGTTAAATTAAGTAAAAAGGCATTGAAATCTAGGTGTTTATTAGCAGATCCAATCATTATGTTTGGAGGATCACCAATTAATGTCGCAGTACCACCAATATTTGAAAATAATACTTCAGAAATCAAATAAGGAACAGGTTGTACCTTTAAAATGCGTGTGATAGATAGTGTAACAGGAACGATTAATAAAACGGTTGTTACGTTATCTAAAAATGCAGAGCCGACTGCGGTTAATAGGGATAAAAATAATAAAATTCGAATGGGCTTTCCGCCCGCTGCTTTTGCTGCTTTAATGGCTACATATTCAAATACACCAGATTGACTCGTAATATGTACGAGAATCATCATTCCAATTAAAAGGGTAATGGTCTCCCATTGGATATGCGATGTAAAGGCAGTATGTAAGTCTACAATGCCAAAAATAATCATTATGGCAGCACCGAACAGTGCAATTACAGCACGGTTCAATTTCTCAGAAATAATAAATCCGTATGTTACTAAAAATACGGCGATTGCAAAATAATATTGCCAATTTGCTACTTCATGTGCTGAATGTTCCAACATGTCACCTTCTTTAAAATATGTATTAAATTGTCGAAATATATCCCTCCGCATAAACTCTATTGTAGCAAATTCAAAAAAGAAAGAAAACTATTTATGGATAGTGAGGGAATAGTAAAATTTCATATCTCGTATTAAAAATTAAAAAATAAAATACAAATTATTATGCAAAGTAAGTAATGTCCTCTATTATAGAGATAGCAATTTACATTGTTTTTGCGTAAAATGGTTTAAAGAGGTGAAATCCGATGGAAATAGTAAAAGATAGTGCTGTTATTCAACATGAAATCGAACGTTTTGTAAATAAAGATGTATATATTCATTTAGAAACGACAAATGGAGCATACGCTTCACATTTTAATGAAAAAATGATGACAGTCGGAGCGTTCATTCGAAATGCGATTATTCGTTTTGAACGAGGGAAAATAACAGGAACAAATCCATACCGAGTTGGTCTCAAAATGGACCATGGCTGGGTATATGCTGAAGGTATTACGCATTGGGAAGTAGACGAGCAAGATCGTCTGTTACTAGCGGGACATGATAATAAAGGGCGCTTAGCTGTAGCACTTGAGTTAAGCTTAACACCATTTAAATAAAAAGGAGGGGAAAGTATGGAAAGACATGTGCTTGTTGTATTTCCGCATCCAGATGATGAATCATTTGCAGCAGGAGGAACAATTAGTTTATTAAGAAAGCAAGGAGTACCTGTAACATATGCGTGCGGGACGCTTGGACAAATGGGACGCAATATGGGTAAGAACGTTTTTGCCAATCGCGAAACGATTCCAAATATCCGTGAAAAGGAATTAAAAGATGCGTGCGAAGCAATGGGCATTGAAGATTTAAGAATGCTTGGTTTCCACGATAAAACATTAGAATTTGAAGATGTAGATTTTGTAGCAGATAAAATTGAAACAGTCATTCGCGATGTACAGCCATCACGAATTATTACATTCTATCCAGAGCACGGTGTTCATCCAGATCATGATGCATTCGGCCGTGCTACCGTTCGTGCAGTCTCACGTATGCCAAAAGAAACACGTCCGGTCATTCATGCAGTTGCGATTACAAAAAATCGTGAGGAAGTATTAGGTGAACCAGATGTTGTCAACAACATTAGTGAAGCCTTCGAACAAAAATTAGCAGCTTTACGTGCGCATCGTTCACAAACAGAAGCGATGTTAGAAGAAACGGAAGTAAAGCTGCAAAACAAAGATGCTGCAACATTAAAATGGTTACAAATTGAACAATTTTGGACTTATAAATGGGAATAGGCTAGAGAATTTTCTGCTAGTCTTCCATACATACAAAAGCGATGTCACATTGTGGTATCGCTTTTTCTGTTAGATAGGTACTTCTTGAATGCAGGCCACATACACTACAGCAAATCTTGAAAAGAGGAGGGCCATATGTACTATTCATACGAAGATGTGTTCGGTTATTTTCGAGATGGTTATGAGATAAGTGGTGATGTGGTTGCACTTGTTGATCCATATGTTATACAAACATTGCAATCTATCGTTGGGAAAAGAATTGTAGTGGAAACAATTCGGGGAAGTGTAAATGGAACTTTGAGAAGTGTGAAGCCAGATCATCTTGTATTAGAAGAAAAAGAAGTGCCGGTATTTGTACGAATTCAGCAGATTGTGTGGTTTACGCCAGAGTAATTAATGAATTTAAATAGTCAAAAACACCTTTCTAAGTTTAGAAGGGTGTTTTTGGCGCATATTCATAAAAAGAACGTGACCCTTTCTCATTAACATAAGAGAATAGTAACGTGCTTTTAACTTCAAAAATAGTCTAAATCCTTAAGTTGATGGATGTGGGGCGGTACCCCATCGCCATCAAGTTAAGAAAAGCAAATACCCCAAAACGAAGAAAATGAGTTGAATTCTCATAAATAACTGTAAAATAATAAAATTTTCGTTTTGGGGGCACTTCAAAATATTAGCTTGATTGGCATGGGGTACCGCCAGCGTTTTGGAAAAACCCCACGCTAAGCAAAAAATACAATAAGCCGTCCATA
>NZ_CM000745.1:2802926-2804493 GCF_000161455.1 Bacillus pseudomycoides DSM 12442 | reverse complement strand
CCAGACAAAATAGAGGAGGGAGAGGAGGATCTAAACATGGAAAATTTAACTGAAATGCTGAAGGGTTCGCTGGAAGGCTGCGTGCTGGAAATCATCAGCCGCCATGAAACCTATGGCTACGAGATTACCCGCCGCCTGAACGAGCTTGGGTTCACCGAAGTCGTGGAAGGGACGGTCTATACCATCCTCGTGCGATTAGAAAAGAAAAAACTTGTGAACATAGAAAAGAAACCGTCAGATATGGGGCCGCCCCGCAAGTTTTACTCACTTAATGAGGCTGGCCGCCAGGAACTTGAATTGTTTTGGAGAAAATGGGATTTTGTATCATCAAAAATTAACGTCTTGAAGTCAATCTAGCTTCATAAGATATTCCNTCCGATATTTTTGGAGTGTCTTGTTCAGCTTTATAAAAAAGGAGGAAAAATAACATGATGGAAATGTTCAAAAAAATGATTGGTGATAAAAAAGAGTACAAAATGATGATGGCACGGGTTGGAGCTCTGCCAGAGGACTACCAGTTTGTATTTAAGAAAATTCAAAACTACATGTGGAATTTCTCAGCGGGCAACGGGATGGATATGCTACACATACAGTATGAATTAATCGAGTTGTTCGAAGCTGGTGCGGCGGAAGGTAGACAAGTGCTAGAAATCACTGGGGAGGACGTGGCGTCCTTTGCTGACGAACTAGTGGCAAACGCTAAAACCTATGTCTCCAAGTATCGTGAAGATTTGAATCAGAGTATCATGAATCGATTGAGAAAAAAATAAATGCAATAGATAATACCGACTGATTAGCTGATTACAAATGTGAATTGTCGCCATCGCTATTCAGTTATATTTTTAACTTGGTACTAAGTAATACGGATTATCAGTAAGACTAAATAGGAGAGTGTAGGCAATCTAGCTTCGCAAAACATTTTTTATAAGGAGGAAAAAAGTATGAGCAATGCAGCGATTTCTGTAAAAGGGTTAAAAAAATCTTTTAAAGACAAGGAAGTCTTAAATGGGGTGGATTTTGAGGTGCAGCGTGGCTCCATTTTCGCATTGCTGGGCTCAAATGGAGCGGGCAAGACGACGACGGTCAACATCCTCTCGACGCTGATGAAGCCAGATGGCGGCGAAGTAGGTATTTGCGGCTTTGACGTACAGCGTCAACCGGATTATGTTCGCCAGAGCATCAGTCTGACAGGACAGTTCGCAGCTTTAGACGGTATGCTCACCGGGCGAGAAAACCTGATGATGATTGCCAAGTTGCGTGGAGTTTCCAATCCCGCTCAAGTCGCTGATAATCTGCTTGCAAGATTTAGCCTGACCGATGCGGCCAACCGCAGGGCAGACCAGTATTCAGGCGGGATGAAGCGCCGGCTTGACATCGCCATGAGCCTGATCGGGACGCCAGCGGTCATTTTTCTCGACGAACCGACAACAGGGCTTGACCCCGAAGCGCGGATTGAAGTATGGGATACTGTCAAGGAGCTTGCCGGCGGCGGCACAACCATCTTGCTGACAACCCAGTACCTGGAGGAAGCCGAACAACTGGCGGACCGTATCGCTATCCTGCATGG
>NZ_CM000745.1:2511618-2543019 GCF_000161455.1 Bacillus pseudomycoides DSM 12442 | reverse complement strand
CGCTTTCGCTGAATTTTGAGGTGGGAGTGTTACTGTCCTTTAATGCGGGATAAAATAAAAAAGCGAATCTAAAGAAAGTTTAATTCCTTAGATTCGCTTTTTCTATAATATTTCACGAGTGATATGACACTTTTATCGGGGCGTTTAAAGCATCATAACTAAGTAGAGAATTTATTATCAAATTATACTTAAAAACCAATTACTATCCATTCATCGACAACATTCCAGAAATTTAAATTGTACTTAGGTGGCTTATTTTTAAACCACAAGGTTGAATTCACATCAATTTTAATGGGTTCATCTCATTCTTCGATAATGCCCCAATCATTTGATACTTCATCTTCGGGAACTCCCCCATAGTATGACTGACATAATAGTAGACACCAATATGCTTTCAACTCGTATTCCGAAACTTCACAAACAGAAAATAAAAAGAGCGCTCTATCCAGATAAACTCGAAAAACAAGGTTTTGTAAACAGTCTGATCTTTCACAAATTATGAGTGAAAAGTGAAGCTATTCATTCTCTCTTAGCTAATTGTTGATGATAGCATATTTATTATTCCCGAAGAACATTTGATCCCATAAACCCTCAGCTTTATAATTTTTTTTCACACCATTCAATTCATGAGTCAGGTGAACATCCCCTAAGATACGAGTATAGGTAGGGTTAGCCCCTGACTTTTTGGCTATCAAAGCCTGAGTAGAATCCAAATTGTCTAATAAACTTATTGAAACAATATCCCTATTTCTAATAAATTCTACTGTATAAGACTCAAAACTTGAAATAGGTTGAAGGTATATTAAATGATTATCCATAAACTTTTTCGTTTCGGGATGTTCTATAATATCTTCTCTCTGAATTTTAGTAAGAGATTGATCGTCCGATATTATTTTTCCATCTTTGGCTAACATAAACACAGGCAACCTTTTGTAGTTATAATTCTTCTCAGCAATAATATCGCAAGCAATGATGTCAAAACCATCAACTTTAGCTCTTCCCCAATACCAATGATTCATCAATTTCTCCATGCCGATATTGCCCCAGTTATGATCATGGTAACCAGTCCCATTTAATTGAATCATTTTATCACCAATAGTCAAAGTAGCTTCGATTGTCGCGGATGGTTGAGCAATAAACCATGCAAAGAAGTGCTCATCTTGGTCTCCGTAGAACCAATGACCGGTGTTTGGACGCCACATCGGTAATTTTGACGTCATTGTAGCATGATATTTAATATATCCTTCTTCAAAATGAAGGATATATTGTCCATCTTGGTATTTGAGGTAGGATTTGTTGATATTGACATCACAAATATCTTTTTTAGCGTTAAGCCTGCTGCCTTTAGCCTCTTGAGAAGACATAAGGATTTTGGTGCCATCAGGATATGTAATATCAATTTGGACTGTAGGCCATGCTGGTCCAAGAACATCAAAGTGGTTTTTGGTGTAAAAGGTAGTCACTACAGTTGTTCCGTCCTCAAATTCGGCATCAGTATACCACCACTCAAAAGAACCCTCCCTTCCATCTGTGCGCATGCCATCCTCTTTTGGCTGCGGTTCTGTAGGATGAATATTTAACTTTCTATAAGTTTCATCATCATTTGCCAATCTAACTTGTTCTACGTTTACACTCATTGTAACAACCTCCATTTTGTAATGTGCTAACGACCGAAAACTGATGCTTGTAATCAAGAGAAACTTTAATCAGTGGGGGTTTTCTCCACCCCCCATTGATTATCACCCCTCACCAATCGGGCTTTTACGGACAGTTCATCTCCCACCTAACTTCTTTGCTTTCGTTGAATTTTGAGGTGGGAGTGTTACTATCCGTTAATGCGGGATAAAATTGATAATTGTAATGTTTCTTGTATACAGTATAGAAAAAAACACCATATAATATATTATAATTTTCTAAATATATGTTCATTTATTTTCTTTCATATTATTGAAGTTTATGTTTTTTTAAGAATAAAAGATTTTATCATTAACAGGAGATTTAAATGATAGAGGGATACTAGAAAAAGTTATTGAATGGCATTTCTTATACTTACTGCACTTATATGAAACCGATATACAACTTCCTAAAAATGCAAATATTTTTTAGTGATTTAACATCTTTCGATAAAGTGAAACTTTAATCAGCCCTCACCAATCGGGCTTTTACGGACAGTCGATCTCCCACCTAACTTCTTTGTTTTGCCGAATTTTGAGGTGGGAGTCTTACTGTCCTAAAATAGCGGGATAAAATTGGTGGAGAAGCCAAATTTGGATTAAAAAACTCCACATGTAACATATAGTATGTAAGGAGATTATCTCATGGGCTATTTACAAAAAGTAGGTGGGGAATATTTGACGCTTACCTCATTAATTTAACATAGACTAAGAAGTCGCTTGTCAGCAGACAAGCGACTTCTCAGTCTATGTAACCCTTTTTGAAAAAGTTCATGCCGCGCATTGCACGTTATGATCCACTGCTAGCTGATGCCGCTGCTGTAGAAGCTGTAATTGCTGCGATCATAGCAGCCTGCTGTGCCTGTATAAGAACCTCTATCATTGTTTGTAAACCTGTGTTGGCAGCCTGACTTTCCGCACCTTTCTGACTTACGAACAATTGGATAGCAATAAGAATATTTGCATCCGTATGCCAGCGGAATAATTTGTCCCCCTGCAATTTTTCAATGAATGCTCGAATAGAATGAACCTCTTTCTCTCCATCCTCAAGCAACGCTAGTAGCCCGATAGCCGGATAATGCATTTGTTTTACTTTTACCTTTTCTCGCTTTAGCAGATTCCATATGTTTGTGCACTGTGCTACTAAAATATCTTCACTGACATCCTTCTTTAGAGAAAGAATATGACTTAAAAATTGAAGATTATTCCCTTTGTACATACCAGCTGCCGCCAGCTTCTGATAGAGACGTTCCACTCGATCCATAAGCGTCTCTACTTTCTCTGATTGTCCTGCTAGTAAAACAGCGAGCGGGTAATCATCTGTACTTGTAAGAAAGAAGTGATCCTCTTTCATGCGCTTATATACTTGCATTGACCGCTGAATGCGTACGTCATGCTGCCCAGTTTCTTCTGGTAAAAGCGCAGCTGCTGCCAAATAAGTAAATATACTCCGGCTAAAACCACCAGCGACTAATCGTTCATATAAGTCTAGAAACTTCTGAAACGCTTCTTTGTAATGGGTAAAGTGAATATCTAATGTTGCGGCAACCACAAAGCGATGATAGGACTTTAAATAGGAAAACATCCCTACCTGATCCTTAATATAATTACTGATTTCTAAAAAACGCCCAAGATGAAACGACTTATCACTGCCTGCATACATAGCGGCAATCATCATCCCTGTCCGAGAATCACTAGTTTTCCATTTTAGTTCCCCTTTTAACTGTGCATATATATGTGTGTATTGCTCCAGCTTTTGTTGCAATGTAATCATAGCTGTTCCCCTCATTTCCTTGTGTTTCTCTTCTATTATACTATAATTCCATATTTAGGAATATTGTTTTTTCATACAGACTTTGTAAGCTTATACTTTTCTTGTTATTCCCCCCATAATCATCTTATTAGTTATAAGTAAAGTCCCAATTCTTATCTTCCTATCTCTTCTTATCCATTCCTAACAATATGCTCCATATGAATAGGCAACTCATTCACTTTATCCTTTAGAAAATCTGGTTTCAAATTATATTCACTTACATGCTCTAAAGGTACCCATTGAAATACATACCTTTTGCCGTCTTCTTCAAGAAAGAAAGAATCCTCTCCCTTTGCAGGCAGCTCCAGTAAATTTACTTTATAATAAAAGCTGATTTCATGAAATTGATGTTCATCATATGTGAAAAAATTTTCAGCCATCCAAAGCAGTCTCTTCACATCAACATCTACTCCTAGTTCTTCCCTAAGTTCTCTTCTCACTGCCGATTCACTGCTTTCTAGCATCTGCACTCGTCCACCTGGTATATACCAGAAATCTTCCCCTTCATTTTGAATCATTAACATTTTATTATTATGTTTACATATCGCGCCGACTCGATAGTTAAAACACGTTTTTTCTGATTTGAATGTAAGATCCATTGTTATGTACCACCCTTATATGATTATTAGATTTAACTACTAAAATATTTCACTTGCAAATTTTGCTTATAAGCGATGATAATAGAAAACAATCCATTAAGCGCAAACAGGATAACTACTCCAATTGATAAATAAGCTAAATCTGGAGAAAACACATAAATCGCATGCCATGGAGAATCCGTACTATAAATGAGTACCGGAATTGTAGCGATAGATAGCACTAAGAAAATAATACCAGAAATGCACCATACGCTTCTTTTACGAATTTTTTTTGATTTCATCTTTATCAACAAATAAACGAGCATTACAAAAAGTAAACATATTACCCCAATTGTAACCAATTGAACAATAGGAGTATTTGAAGGTATATCAACTGGTTCATTTCCATTTATTACATTTATAATACCTTGCTTCAAATAGGAAAGTGCCTCTTCTTCCAAAATATGATTTTTATTGGTGAGAATCACACCGCCCCAACCCGTTTTCGGTATAAAAAACATTTCTGCATGTGAATCAGGGGTTGAGCCTGAATGCCATATCATTTTTTCATCAGAAACTGGATTTGTGATTCTTACCCCTAAGCCATAGTAGCGGTTTTCACCTGTTTGAACATGCGGTGATACATAAAGATTCATAGTATTTTCAGTTAAAAAATTGGCATTCTCTTGTCGGCTAAGGAATTTAATGTATTGAAGCATATCTTCTGCACTTGCCGTTATGTACCCATATGGTGCTCCTCCATTATCATATGTTACCGAACTTTTTCTAGGGATTCCAAACCATGACTGATAACCAGCAAGATATCCTTTTTTATATGCAGTATCATTATCAGCCGCGGCACTTTTCATACCTAATGGTAAAAATACTTCCTGCTTCATGTAGTCAGAATATGTTTGATTGGTAACTTCTTCAATAAGAGCACCAAGAATCAGGAAATTAGCATTACTATATTGATGCTTTTCTCCAGGTGAAACGGTAAGTGTAACATTTGATAGGTTTTCTACATTGTTTTTAATAGCATGAAAGTCTTTAGATTCTTTATCTGATATTGATAAACCAGAATACGTACTAATTCCACTTGAATGAGTAAGCAGATGTTTAATTGTTATGTTTGATGCTGCTTCTTTATCTTTAAGTGTAAACCATGGGATGTATTTTTGAACTGGATCTTCAAGGTCAACTTTACCTTCTTCCATTAATTTCATTATAGCTAAACCTGTTAATGATTTACTTATCGAACCTATAGTAAAGGGAGTTTCAGTCGTTACTTTTTCCTCAGTTTCTTCCGTTACACCCCATGCTTTAGAATAAAATAAATCATTTTCATGAACAATAGCAATCGAAGCTCCTGGAATTCGATGTTCTTTTAAAAAAGTTTCTACATAGTTGTCTATAGTATTCTTAATATCTTTTTCTGCGGAGACTTTCGAGGCTGGTAGAAATAAAATCACCACATTCCATAATAAGCATATAAAAATGACCATGAATTTTAGTATTTTCATATTAACATTCACCTGCTTATATTTACTTTTCTTATATAAAACACTATCAGCGTGGAAATTAGTATGGAAATAGAAACGCTGGTAATCATTAACAGAGAATTCCACCAAGAATTATCTGCTATCTGATACAAAATATTATAGTCAAACGAATTATTAGTATGTAGTGGATTAAATGATTCTGTTAAAAACATAGATAGTAAGAGTTGTGAAGTGAGGTAGGTAACAATTGAAGTAAGGAATCCAATCACAAATAAAATGCCTGTTCTATTTTTTGATTTTCGTATCTGTTTTATTTCAGAATGAAGATCAATTTCATTCATTTCTAAAAAATCTTTGATAAATGTTGTTGTATCTCCTAAATCATTTAGACTATCTTGGCCATGTTCACGACATTCTTGAATATGTTCTAAAAGTTGCTGTTTAATAACTTTTCTGTTCTTTGAACTTACTTTGTATTGTTTTAACTCTTCAAGAACTTCATTTAAGAATTGTGTTTCTTCCATATTCAATCTCATGTTCATTCGAAATGTTCTCCTTTCAAACCACTTTGCAGTAGGGATTTTATATCCTGTTGTAACTCCAACCACTCGTTGATTTTTTTCTGAAGATACATTTCCCCTTTTTCATTCATTTCATAATAAACTCTAACCTTACCACTTTCTGTCATTTCACGGTAAGTGTGAACCCATTCTTGATCTTTGAGCTTAGTCAAAATGGGATAAATGCTTCCTACTCCTTTCAGTTTTAAATTGTGTTTTTCTAACTCCTTCATAATTTCATATCCATAACTTTTACCCTTTGACAAAATAGATAACACACACATCTCTAAATGACCTTTAATTAAACTTGTTCTATCCATAGGATAAATTTAACAAAAATATATACTTCATTCAAGTATATATTTTGAAAATATTATTTTTTCTAAAAATAAGAGCGTACGCACAAAATTTCAAAGTCCCAAACGCATATAACCCCGTCTAAATTTAAGACGGGGCAAGAATATTTTTTTGAAATCTAAATTTTATTACACAATCATATCAGATCTTTTGGATTCCCAATTTAGCAGAATCTATTTCCTTGCAAAATTTTTTCTCTGCTTGATGAGTATATACTCTCATCATAATATCTCCTTCTGAAACCAAACCTCTAGCAATTCGGCCTCTCTTTCTCTTGATATACCTGCCTTTCGTTCTGTATCCTGTCTCGATTTCTCCCATTGATATACATCACAAATGGTATCTTCAATAGGCCTGAAAGAAAGATCAGCGTTAACAGCTTTTTCTATACTGATGAAAAAACCACCTTTCCACGGCTCTGTTTCCCCTTCTAATGGGAAAGTTTCAGGAATCCATAAAGGCATCTCCGTCCATGGCTGTACTTTATTCTCAATTAAAAATTGTTCTTCTACCCATACAAATTCAGCATCGCTATTTGTTACTGCTTTACAAGTATTTAATAGTTCTTCTATCGTCAATTCATTATTCGGCCCTGTTACATTAAACTTGCCTACTTTTCTGTTTTCTGCCATATCGAATGCCCAGGTTGCCACATCTTTCACGTCAATCAGTTGAACAGGACGGTCTGAACGCCCTGGCACCATTATTTTCCCACCCTGTGCTACACGCTGAACCCAGTACGGGAGTCGATCTGAATAGTCAAATGGTCCAACAAGAAGCCCTGCTCTTATATGCAAAACACGCCCCGGCCAATATTTTTCTACTTCTTCTTCGCATAAAACTTTAAGTGCTCCATAATACTCGTAAGGAGATATTTCCCCATCCTCAACCGCTTTCAACTTATCGCTAGGCGGCATAGGCTGTACACGATAGCCTTCCTTAATATGAAGTGGAATCCAATCTTTGTAAGTAGAGATACTTGATATAAATGTATAATGTTCGATGTTATCTCCAAGTACAGCAGCGATTTTTTTAATTTGATGAGGAGAAAATCCACATGTGTCCATTACAACATCCCATTTTCGATTTGCTAAACATGATACATCACTGCCTCTATCGCCGGTTAGCTGCTCTACTTCAGGAAATACATCTTTATTCGTGCCACGATTAAATAAGGTGACTTCATGCCCTCTTTTCAATGCTTCTTCTACTAAAGCTCTTCCTAAAAAACGAGTACCTCCTAATATAAGGACCTTCATAATTTTCCCCCATTCATTTTCATAACTTATAAAATTAGTATTCATTTTATATAACGATTTTCCTGGTTAAAAAGTTATGGGGGTGATGAAAAAAAGGTGCTTACTTATTATGCTCTATAAAAAATGTTGTTGCTTTTCTTCAATTCCCAAAGCCATGAAAATTAATGAAATTGCTAACATTTTTGACCTCTAAAATTTATAAATGTAACTATGTTTGCGAATAGGTGTGGTAATAGTTTCAAGAGAATTCCATTATACAAATATCCTTTTTCCAAACCACGATTTTAGATAGTAGGGCAAATAAACACTTCTATTAACATTTCCACAACCTATTAACTTCCACCAATTCCTGATCATGAAATTCCATTCTGTATATATCCGGTTTTGATGTATGTAGTAAAAAGTTCAAACCGTACTGATTGTCATAATATCCCATCATCAAAGTCATAACAGCTCCATGGGTGCCTAATACTACTTTCTGGCCCCGATAAGTCTTTAATAATTCTTTTAAAACTTTTATAGCTTGGTTCTGACAAACTGCATTAGACTCTCCTCCCTTTAAAGCGAAGTTTGGATCAGAAAATGATTTTTTTAACAAAGGTAATAATTCCTTATCAGATATTCGCTTGTCTTCAGCAGAAAAAACCCTCTCTTTTAGATCTTCAAATACTAAAACTTCTTGCCCTAAACGTTTAGCTAACTCCTGAATAGTTAGGATGGATCGGTGGTATGGGCTTGAAACAAAAACCTCAATACCTTCCCCTTGTAATATATCAGTTATTCGATAAGTATCTAATTTCCCTCTTTCAGTTAACCCTCTTGTTCTTTTATTTTCTTCTGTTTTTGGTGATTCGCCATGTCTCACCATGTAAATGAAAGTTTTCATAATACTTTTCTACATCTTCTTCACAAATAATACCCTGCTCCCTCCATCCCCATCATAATTTGTATGTACAGATACTCCATCTACTTCCCCATCACCTATTTCAATTTCAAATCCAATTTCTTGATGGAATTGAATTGATTTTTTATTTACCGGAGAAGTTACCGCTTTTACAATATGACGATTATTTGCGCGAGCTGCATCGAAAAAATAAGAGTATAATGTAGAAGCTATGCCCTTTCTTCGATGCTTTGGATTTACTCCAATAAAATGAACATATGCTTCATCGGTATATGTTTGTGAGAAAAATCCACATAAAAACCCTGTAATCTCCCCATCCTGCTCGATAATAAAACTTGTTTCTCGGAAATGAACGAAAAAAAGTTTCGGCAACATATCAGCCATATTTCTCCCGCCCCACCACTCATTAAGCACGGAATGAATCGTTACATAATCTTCGTCTTGAAGGTGTCTTACTTTCATTTCTCTCTTCCTCTCATCCTATTATTCCCCATTTTATCTATACTTCTGATTATTAGGTAAATACAAATATCTACTATTCTAAACCCCTTCCATTCTAATGAAAAACATCACTTTATAATATTTGCTATTTAAAACAATACTTCCTCCACGTCCTAAAACTTTGACATATAAAAACATTTTATATAAAATATTCTTAATAATTAGAATATTAAAAGCAAAAGAGGTGAACTGATGAATCAACAAAACTCTGTCCAGAAAAAAGCACTCATAGCTAGTTTAATTGGTAGTTCTATCGAATGGTTTGATTTCTTCTTATATGGAACTGCTGCTGCACTTGTATTTAACAAATTGTTTTTTGTAAACGAAGATCCTCTTGTCGCACTCATGCTTTCTTATCTTTCTTTTGGTATTCCATTTTTTATCCGTCCACTTGGAGGGATTATCTTTAGTCATATCGGTGACAAAATCGGAAGAAAAAAGACACTTGTGTTAACCCTATCTCTGATGGGAGGGGCGACAGTATGCATTGGTTTGCTTCCTTCATACGAAACTATCGGTATACTAGCTCCTATTCTTTTAATATTACTAAGAATTATTCAAGGATTAGGAATTGGCGGCGAATGGGGTGGTGCTTTACTATTAGCCGTAGAATATGCACCGAAGGAAAAAAAAGGACTTTTTGGTAGCATCCCTCAAACAGGTGTAACAATTGGAATGTTACTCGGAACTGCTGCGATCTCTTTCATGACAATGATTTCTGGTGATAAATTTGTAACGTGGGGATGGCGAGTTCCATTTATTTTAAGTGCCGTATTGGTATTCATAGGGTTATGGATTCGAAACGGATTAGATGAAACACCAGATTTCAAAAAAGCAAAAGAAAGCGGAAATATTTCAAAACTACCTATTGCTGACACTTTACGTCATCATTGGAAATCTGTACTTATCGCTACAGGAGCAAAGGTAGCGGAAACAGGTCCCTTCTATATTTTCTCGACATTCATTGTTTCTTATGGGACATCGCAGCTAAAACTACCCAATACAACTGTCTTAAACGCAGTTACAATCGCTATGCTCATTACTACTATTATGATTCCGATTATGGGAAAACTTTCAGATTCAATTGGAAGAAAGAAAATGTACATATGGGGCACGATTGCAATTCTCTTATATGCTTTTCCCTATTTCTTAATACTAAACCAAGGAACAACTTTCTCTATCATTCTCGCAACTGTTATCGGTTTAGGTATTTTATGGGCACCTGTAACCGCCGTATTAGGTACATTATTCTCTGAAATTTTCTCCACTCAAGTACGCTATACTGGCGTTACGCTAGGTTATCAATTAGGAGCTGCATTAGCTGGTGGGACAGCACCGATGATTGCTGCTTATTTAATGAATGTGTATAACAATTCTTGGGTTCCGGTAGCTTTATATATTGTACTTACTTGCTGCATTTCTTTAATCGCTATCACTGCCGTTTCAACAAAGCAAATTGCAGAAAATGTACAAAAGCAAGATATACAAGCCTAGTCAATTGGGGGATTTTCAACTCCCCCTTTTCTATTAAAAGGAGGATAATTGAAATGATTCATATTACAGAAGAAATGGTACAAGAAACTTATAAAATGAAAGATTGCTTGCAAGACGTCGAAAAGGCATTCCAGTACTATATGAACAATGAGATTACAACACCTGTAAGGCTAAATATACAACACTCTCAAGAAGAGGCAAACTCCCTTTATATGCCCTCTTATGTAGCTCCAATTGAATTTGCATCTACGAAAATCGTTAGTATCTTCCCTCAAAATACGCAAAAAGGGAAAAAAGCACTACAAAGCTTAATCGTTTTAACAGAAACAAATACTGGAGATCATGTCGCGACAATTGAAGCTTCCTATTTAACAACACTTCGCACAGGAGCAATGAGTGGTATTGCGACAAATCATTTCGCTCGTCAAGATGCTAGCATCTGCGTTGTCATCGGATGCGGCGCTCAAGCACTCGGGCAAATACAAGCTGTTATGGAAGTTCGTTCTCTAACTCGTATTCTCCTTGTAAACCGTACAATGCAAAAAGCATTTGAATTTAAAAATCAGTTACTCTCCTTATATCCAAATTGGAAAGGATCCATTGAAATTATGGAATCAGCTGACGAAGCTGTTGCAATGGCTGATATTGTCATTTGTAGTACCACCTCCACTACTCCTGTGTTTGATGGAAAATACATTAAACCTGGTACTCATATTAATGGAATCGGTTCTTACCAACCTCATATGCAAGAACTCGATTTCACTACATTACAGCGCAGCGATAAAATTATTGTAGATACATTAGAAGGTGTACAGCATGAAGCTGGTGATTTCTTGATTGCAAGCGAAAAAAATGAATGGGATTTTTCAAATGTACATAGTGAGCTCGGGGATATTATTTTAGGACATAAACAAGGACGTTCAAACTCTGATGAAATTACTCTATTTAAATCAGTTGGGGTAGCTTTTTTAGATACAGTGGTGGCTAGTTCGATCTATCAAAAATATATGGGAAAATCATCCTTAAAGTGATTCGTCACCATAACACTAGGGATTATTTATATAATGTGAGAAAGGCTGTGAAGTTGTTTGAGGGGTTATAAAGCAATGCTATTTGATTTAGATGATACCTTACTTGATAGGGATAAGGCAGTAGATAACTTGTTTTCAATTATTTTAGAGAAGTGCTATGGGGATGTTAAACAACATTCAGTAAAAAACGAAATGTTGCAGAAATTCAAAGAATATGATAAAAGAAGCTATGGCTACAGTGACAAAGTAAAAGTTTTGGAATCATTTTTTGATGAATTCCCACCAAAATATAGATTGCCACGGAATTACATTCAAGATTTTTGGAATAATAATTTTCCTCATTGTTTTTCTATAAACCAAAATACTATAAATATCATAAATACTATAAAGATGCATGTTAAAGTTGCAATTATAACAAATGGCTCAACTCAGAGACAAAAGGCTAAAATAATTAACACCAATTTAAATAGTTGTTTTGATATAATAATTATTTCTGAAGAAGTGGGATTTAGTAAACCTGACAAACGTATATTTGAATTAGCATTAAATAAGCTTAATGTGCAACCGGAAGCAGCATTATTCGTTGGAGATGACATAGAAAAAGATATTGGTGGCTGTCAAAATGCGAATATAAAGGGCATATGGTTCAATCCTTATATGATCAAGAATGACACCGAAATAAAACCATATGCCGAGATCAATTCTTTTGATAGATTATTAAGTTATTTTACATATTGGGGTCTCGCCACATCACCATCAAGCTAAGAAAAGCAAATACCCCAAAACACAAATTTCATCTCACTTTTTTGTTTTATAAGTTATTAATTTCTTTTAACACATGAAAATTTTTTATTTCAAGGTTCTGTTATCTTTCGTTGTTGATTTACTTTATTAAACTATTTGGAAGTTTTGTTGAACAAGTTGTAAATTTAACATTTTAAAGTAAGAGCATTTCTTTGTAATGAGAAATGCTTTTTATTTTTGTCAAAATTAAAAGGATATTTCAATAACAATAATAATATAATAAAAAACAATATGAATTTATTGTAAAACGATAAATCACATGATAAAATCATGTTGTCATTAAATAAGCGAGGTGCATTTTATGAAACAAGTTACGACACTCTTTTTAAAGCTAGCTGTTATTTTTATAGGAATCCCAGTTCTTGCATTGTGCATATTTTTGGTGCCTAAGTTCGGGAATTTTGCTGGAGAATTGTATCCAGATATTGCTTATATGAAATCTCTCGTTTTAATCGATATGTACGCGGCAGCCATACCTTTTTACTTTGCTCTGTATCAAGCTTTTAAACTTTTAAGCTATATTGATAAGAACCAAGCGTTCTCGGAATTATCGGTAAAGGCTTTAAAGAATATAAAATACTGTGCCATCACGATCAGTACCTTGTACTTGCTAGGTATGCCACTCTACTATCTCATAGCGGAAAGAGTTGACCCTCCAAGTATCATACCAATCGGATTGGTCATTATTTTCGCCTCTATGGTGATCGCCGTTTTTGCTGCTGTTCTCCAAAGACTTTTACAAGAAGCTATTAATATAAAATCAGAAAATGATTTAACGGTCTGAGGTGGAGAATATGGCAATTATTATTAATATTGATGTGATGTTAGCAAAACGAAAAATGAGCGTAACGGAGCTTTCGGAGAGGGTTGGGATTACGATGGCGAATCTTTCCATTCTGAAAAATGGGAAAGCAAAAGCGGTTCGTTTTTCAACATTAGAAGCGATATGTAAGACTTTGGATTGTCAACCAGGTGATATTTTGGAGTACAAAAGCGATGAAGACACTCAATAAAAACAGACAACAACTTTCTTCAACCAATGGGATTAGATAGTGAAATTAAGATGAAGGGATAGCGATTAAGCTATCCCTTCTCTGCGTTTATTATTGTTATTTAATTAGAGAATTCCATTGAGAAAAGGTTGATAGAACAAGCCAAAAGAGAAAAAAAGAAAGGGATTACCTATAAGGAACGTAGTAAACGGTTAAGTGGAATCAACGTGTATATTACGAACCTTTTTAGCAGCTTCTAACTTTCCTATCTTAATCCTCACACTCAGACATGATAAAGACTTCAATTCTAATTAATTCAATCTTTTAACACGTCTGTATTAAGATTTTCTCTAGAACACTCTTTCAACTGTTCAATAGCTATCTTTCGCGCATGTTCTTCACAATCTATCAAAGACAGCCCTTGAGACATAAAACTCCAAAACTCATATCCACAATCCTCCATCCACCGATAGACTTCCGTTGTATATAAGTCATCTTTTCGTTTTATTATTTGAACTTTATATTTTTTACTTGGAGAAAAAAACTCTGCTATTACCTGCTCCATAACTAAATTCACCCCTTTCAAATATTCATGTACAAGCAGTATAATTTCTATTTCAAAAAACACAAAAAGAACCATTTTGGTTCTTTTTATTTTTTAGAATCCTATTTTATACCTTTATATTCACTTATGTCCGCATCATGGAACGCCTCTCGCCATACATCAAATGTTTTACAGAGTTCCCTAGTACCCTTCTTATGTAGATGAACATACTTATACCCATATTCATCTCCTTTTTTATGACGAACTTGGTTATTTTTTTTTATTATAATTCTACCAGATCGGGTAACATCGTATTGTTCTTCATATCCTGTAACACTTCTTCTCTCTTCCACCATATCTTTCACCTCTAATAAATTGAGATTTTTTTAACTAGTTACATTTTTAAATCTGATTTATGAGTATTTATATTTTCATATTAACATAGACATCTATTCACTTATTAAAAATCTATCCTATCTTCAACTTATAAGCCAATTCATAAAATCTGCTTCTTATCTGTACAACAGGAAATACGAACAAAGGTGCTTTAGTTGAATAAAGCTTAAATATAGTATATAAAAACGTTTGGATAATCCCAAGCGTTTTTATATGCTAAATATACTATTATTTAATATGCAAATTGTGTTGCAAAATCATGCGCTATTTATACTGTGATTAGGCTTTTTCTCCATGTTATCTGAACTACTTACACCCAAACAGGTGGTGTTTTAAATATCGTTTATGAACATTTTACTTTAACAGAGCCAATACAAGTAGGACCGATCTATTTCGATCCTACTTGTAAATACTTTACATATTTCACTTACTTACTTACTTACTTACTTACTTACTTACTTACTTACTTACTTACTTACTTACTTACTTACTTACTTACTTACTTACTTACTTACTTACTTACTTACTTCTATTACCTTGGATGGGCTATAATTCCCCGCACTATCTCTTACTACTACGCTTACTCTCGTTCCCATTTTTTGTACTGGTATCTTAATTGAAAACTGTCCTTTTGAGTTTGCCTTTCCTTTACCAATAAGAGTTGAAGCCACTTTTACATTCACATCTGTATTAGGCTCAGTTGTTCCTGTTATCACTGTATCCTTACTGGTCAGTTTATTTACATTTGGGATAGTTGGAGGTGTTTTATCTAGTACGCTTATTGTTGTAAATGGGCTGCTATTGCCTGCACTATCCTTTACTATTACACTTATTCTTGTCCCTGCTTTTTGTAAAGGTATCACAATTGAGAATACTCCTTGTGAATTCGCTTTTCCTTTACCAATAAATGTCGTTCCAGATTTTACAGAGATACTAGAATTAGGTTCAGCTGTTCCTGTCACTACCTTATCTTTATCTGTGACCGCATTCACCTTTGGAGGTAAAGGTACACCTTTTTTCATAATGTACGCAGAAGAAATATAACCTACTAGTTTTTGATCTGCCGTTTTGACTGGATACCATACAAACTGATTATTACTGTTTAAAGATTCATCATATGCAAAGTTCCCCTGAATAATCAAGTTCGTATTTTTACTTAACGGCTTCCCACTTGATACGGAAGTGGGTTTGGATCTTAAGTTCACTCCATCTCTTGTTACAAGTACTTGGTCGCCTGTTTTAAGATGGTATGTAGAGGGATGTAAACCTGTTAGTGTGTACTCTTTCTTTTTAAATACAATATTTTTGCTAGTGTTAGGGTCATATTCGAAATCAGCTGTACGGAAAGGGAACTGTGCCAATTTCGTATCATTTAAAAAACTGTATTGTTCAAGAATAGCAAATACTTTTTCTTGATAAGCGTTTGAATTTTTCTGGCCATTAGCCTTATATAAAGGGCTATTTGCAGGTTTTGTTCCATTATAAGCCATAACAGGGAAGTACCAGTTTTCAATTCCTTCTGGTCCAGCAGACTTTATCTTAGGAAGATCCGTTCGCTGATACATACCACGAAGAACTTCAACACCCGCTTGAATATTATACTCAATATCGTATTTTAACTTTTGTTGATCGTACTTGGACTGATTTGTAATTTGCATAATCCCAATCCCACCGTCTTGCGCTATGATTGGCCGGCCGTTTCCATCAAATTGTTTCCAGCCACTTTCTTGTGCAGCCACAGCTTTTACAACTTCAGGAGGAACATTTGCTTTTAATGCTGCGTTCGTTAGTAAGCAATTCATGTGCTGACGAGAGGGATTTTGATTCGGCTTAATTTGACCGTACGGCCCACACGTAGATGCTGCAGAAGCGGGAACCTCTTCATAAGACCAACATAAAAGCATAAAACTAGTCAGTACCCCCGCTTTTAGTAAGTTTAATTTCATTCTGCCATTCTCCAATCTATGTAATAATCAATATTTATATAGTATATTTTACCATGATATATTATTAATTTTCTATAATATAATAATTAGTTTATTAAACTAACAAAATAAAACCAAATCTACAGAGGAACTAACTTTTTCATCTCATAAAACCCTATAATACATCTTTAACTGCAATATCTGTCCTTTCTATTTTACGTTTCAATTCCGATTTCCCTAGACAATTATCAGCGAAATAGAGCACGCATATCCAAAATAATACGTATACCACCGCCCACTCCGTAATAAGTAGACATTTCCATATCGTTAAAGATTATCACCTTCTTTTTACTCGTACTTCATCAGATAAAAGCAACTCTACAAACCACATACGTCCCTCTACCGATTCTACTTTTTGATTTGTATAATAAAATGCTGTAACCTTTTTTGCGTCTTCAGCTTCCTTCATTTCCACGCCCCGTACATTTAAAAATATAAACTAGCAAAATAATTAGTATTACTGGGTTATTAATCCAAACATTCTATTTGATTGATTAATATATTAATAGTAAATCGAGAAAAGGAGGTTTTTTATATGACTAAGCATACAAAATGTGCCTGCGAACAATTAGAAAGATTACAGTTAGGTACAGAAGTAGATGTTTTTCTTACAGGAACAACACTAGAGGATCTTATTTTTACTAACTTTAATCCAGATAATTTTTGCGCAACCTTTGTGGATAACACAACAGAACCTGGCTCTGTAATTGTTTTGGACTGTCGTGATATTCAAGCACTTAGAATTGAAGCTAATTAGAATAAACATAGGGCTTTGAAAAAAGCCCTATGTTACAATTCCATACGTATATTTCTATATAAATTATAAAACAATGGGCAGTGAAACAAACGCTATTTTTACATTAACTTACTTTTTTCAAATTGAAAGCGGGCTTTTTTACCGCTCCTTTTTTCACAACGTACAAACCAATAAATATAACAAGTCCGCCAAGCAATTGCATCGTATTTATTCTTTCTCCAATTGTTACTGCGGCAAAAATGACAGCAAACAACGGGACAAGATACATATAGACCATTACTTTTGTAGAGCCAATTTTGCTAATACCAACATACCACATCGCAAGTCCAAAGACTGTTGCAAAGAGGATTGAATAACCTAATGAACCCCAGCTTAACGTATCTGTCGGCCATGTTAGTGTATTTACGTTGAATAAACAATATACGACAAGTGGCACAATGCCAATTAATGTAGACCAAGATGTTACTCGCATTGCCGAATATTTTGTAATAAGTGGCTGTGCAAGAATTGGATACCAACCCCAAGCAATCGCAGCAACTAATCCAATTAGATTTCCAAGCCAAGCATACTCATATGTAGATTGATTCGTATGCCCTGTTAATAAAACAAGTGCTGCGCCGCTAAAGGATAATAAAGAACCGATTTGAATCTTCATCGAAAAACGTTCTTGTTTGTGTAACACTGCTAAAATCCCTGTAAAAATAGGTGACATCGCAATTAATAGTGACGCATTTGTTGCTGATGTATATTTTACAGATAACATAAATAATGTTTGATACAATGTTGTTCCAACTATCCCAACCACTAATAATCTTAACCAATCTTTTCTCTCAATTCGTAGCGATCGTTCCATAAAAAATGTAATCAATAATAATACCGGAGATGCAACTAAAAATCGTAAACTATTAAATTGAATGGATGACATATACGCCACTCCATATTTTCCAATTGTATAATTCGCTCCCCATACTAAAGCAACTGATATTAGGAGCCATTCCATTTGCCATCGTTTCATCCGAATCTCCCCTTCCACTACCTTAGCATAGTAAAATTGGCTGGATACCACACCGTCCAATTGGCTGTTTTTTTACCCAGCCAATTTGTTATAATGAAACTAGATAAAGAATAAGGGGACGTTATACATGGAATGGAAGTTAGATAATGACAGCAAGATTCCGATTTATCAACAAGTTGTTGATTTTATTGAAAGACGTATTATGTACGGAGAGCTTCCTCCTGGTAGTTTTCTCCCTTCGGAACGAAAATTAGCAATCCAACTGAATGTAAACAGAAGTACTGTTACAACTGCTTATAATGAACTGCGTGCTATGGGAATTGTGGACAGCACAACTGGAAGAGGTACACGTGTAAGTACACATATGTGGGGCGTTTCTCCAACATTAACACCGAACTGGAGAGGATTCGTAGAAGGTGGTACTTTTTTACCAAATTTACCACTACTTCGACATATTCGGGAACAAGTCCAGCAAAATGAAAATATAATTGATTTCGCAAATGGAGAACTTGGTTGTAACCTGTTTCCCCATGAACAGTTACAAAACATTTTACGTGAGCAACCTTTAACGCAATCACTTAGCTACGATCATCCACTAGGCTATCTACCATTAAGACAAGCGGCAGCGAAATATATGAGAGATTATCTAAAAATTGAAGCAACAGAGCAATCGATTATGATTACTTCTGGGGCACAACAAGCGCTTCATCTTATCGTTCAATGCTTATTAAACCCAGGTGATGCAGTCGCTTTTGAAAGCCCCTCACATTGCTATTCATTACCCCTCTTCCAATCAGCGGGGATTCGTATTTTCCCGTTACCTGTTGATGAACATGGAGTGAATCCTGAAGATGTGCATGAACTATATCGAAAGCACCGAATTAAAATGATTTTTTTAAATCCAAATTTCCAAAACCCAACAGGTACGATGCTTCATCCAAATCGAAGAAAAAAACTTTTATCGTTATGCGCAGACCTACGTATTCCAATCGTTGAGGATGATCCATCTAGTTTATTAACATTAGCAAATAAACAGCCTTGCCCTACTTTAAAATCCATTGATGAAAATGGAACCGTCATCTATGTGCATTCACTATCCAAAATGATTGCACCTGGCCTTCGCATCGGTTGGCTTGTTGCTCCACAGTCAGTAGTAGAACGGTTATCAGATGCACGGCATCAAATGGAATTAGGACTGAGTATATTTCCTCAATGGCTCATGCAGCAATTTTTTGAAACTGTTCCATTTGATACGCATATAACGCAATTACGCAATCAGTTAGCACAAAAAAGAGATGTCATTGTCGATGCCCTAAATTATTATCTTCAAGATAAGATTTCTTTTTCAAATCCTAATGGCGGGATTTACATATGGGGAAAATTAAAGGAGCCTATTAACGAAAAACAGCTTATAATGCAAAGTTTAAAACAGCAAGTAGCCTTTATGCCTGGCAGTATTTTTGGAGCAAAAGATGGCTATATTCGGTTATCGTATGGGAAAGTACATATCAATCAAATAGAGGACGGAATTTCTCGTTTACATACCGCCATTGAATTTTGTCAAAAATAAAAAAACATTTTTCATGGAGCATTAACGCTCCATGAAAAATGCTTTAGACTACGGAAACAAGTATGAAACTATAACAAATAACTGTGGACTGAAAAGGTGCTTTCTAGACGTGAAAACACCTTTTTGTTACTATAATCAAATGTGATTTACTTAAAGTTTTTATTTTTAGAAATTCATAAGCGCATTTTTTTCAAAAATAGTCCACCTCAGTTAGATATTTACAAAACATTAAGAAATTTTATCGTTGATTTTTATTACTATAAAAATTATACCATATTTGCTACAAACACTAACTATTAGCATAAAACTACTTATCAAAAGTAAATCTGATTTATATGAGCTAAAATGATATAAATGAATATTCTCAACTTGAACGTATTATAAAAAACATCTATCCTATATTTTTTTATAATTTGTTTTTAATAAACTCTTAAAATCTAGTTCAGCGATTACTACACTTAATAATATAAGAGTTGCACCTAAATAACCTTTAGCTGTGAGAGTTTCACCTGTGAAAACGAAAGCAAAACCCGCTGAAAAAACAGGTTCTAATGAAAAAATAAGACCTGTATGTGTAGGACTCGTATATTGCTGTGCAATGATTTGAACAATGAAAGCCATTGCTGTACAAAATACGCTTAATACTAAGATTGAAAACCATGATTCAACAGTACTAGGAAGTTTAGGATTTTCCATAAACATTGAGAAAATACTACTAAATAGACCGACAAAACCAAGTTGTAAAACTCCAAGGCTAATTGAATTAACCTGCTTCGTTATTGTTCCAGTAATAATGATATGGACTGCATAAAATAGCGCACATAAAATACATAATATATCGCCATAACCTATTTTTAATTGGCTATTTAACGTTAATAACCCTATCCCTACTATTGTTAAAACAACTCCCAATATAACTTTTTTTTCAGGTCTTTGTTTTAAAAAAATAGATGATAATACTGGAATAAATATCACTGTAAGACTCATTAAAAAACCAGCATTAGAAACCGATGTATACTTTGTACCAAAAGTCGCAAAAATATAAACTATAAACAAGATAACAGCTAATATAAAAGCATATTTAATAGTTCTAAAATCAATTTTGATTAAATGCTTATAAAACACTATACCTGACAAAAGAAAAGCAATAATAAAACGTAATGAGATTAAATTATATTCTTGCATGTAATTGAGGCCAACTTTTGTAAGTAAGATGGATGCCCCCCAAAAAAATGTAACCAATAGTAACATTAAATCCGCCTTTAATTGTATTTTCATCTCTATTCCCTCGTTAGTTTTTAACTTTTAGCATATTTCATCATTTATTAAGGTTACTATACACCTTTTGAATACAGACATGAGCTGCCAACCTAAGGATTTTTAACCATGCCTATTTGGAGAAAAATCATTGTATCTAATGATTTCGCTATTTCTAATTCTCTCTATTTAGAAGTTATAATTACTTTCCCAATCATTTATCTAACTTTTTATTTTAAATATTCGAAATAATCATTTTAGAATATTCCCTCCCCTATAGTTAATATTTTTAAGTATTTATACAGAACTGTATGTTGATTTATCGAATATATTTTGTCTAATTCTACTTTAATCCCCGATACTTAGCTGTCGTCAATTCTTGTATGTACGCATCAATCTCAGGCATTTCTTCTTCTCTAGCCAATCGGATCGCAAGCTCTATATCATAAGGAACTCTTACAAGTTGAATTGAGAAACTTGCTGCCTCTTTTTGGCCATATACGCCTTCAAAAATCAAATAAGAGGCTTGCGTAATCTCAAGTGGGTTACCCACACTTCCTGCATTACACAAAGTTTTCCCACGAAAATTTTGCACATAAGCTTGATGAATATCTCCGTAGCAAACGACATCCGGTTTCCTTTCACCTTCAATGTTTTCTGTAAGATTACTATTTTCAAATAAACTAACACGTTGTTCCATTGGAGCTCCGGGCTGAACTCTTTCATATAGGCTTCTAGGTGATGCATGGAACATTCTAATTAGTTTCCCACTCATTATAAATTCAATTGAAAATGGTAATTCCCTTAAATAATTCCGCTGCTGTTCTGATAATTGTTTTTGATGCCATTGTAATGTTTCGAAATCACTAGGCTTTGTAATAAAATCATCCCAATTTCCCATTACAACATGCTCACATTCTTTCCGAATAATCTCAATTGCTTCACTAGAATGTGGTCCTTTCCCTACTAGATCACCTAAGCACACAATACGTTCTATCCCTTTTAGTTTGATGTCTTTAAGAACTGCTTCTAAAGCAGGAATATTACCATGAATATCTGAAATAACCGCTATTTTATCCAAATCAACACCCCCAACTATTCTATATTTATTATATCTTTATTAAAAGATTTATACCAATTTGGAATATAAGAAGTAAAATCATTCTGATCGTCTACAATCCGCTTCAACCTCCCCTTCATTCCATCTAATAAATTTGGTGTTACTTTATGTGCCCAAACAATATCTGCTGGAAAAATCATCGCTGCATACAGTGAATATAGTTTCCAAAAATGAAGTGACGGCTCCCCATCACAATACCCATGGACTTGTCCAACAGCAAATGGTTCACTTATATCAATTGTAAACAAGGCCGTTTTATAAAAATCATGAATGGGATCCCCAAAATCAAACCTCGCAAAATCGATTACTGAACGAAATTCATTATGATGAATCATAATATTTGCTGGGTGAAAATCATCATGCAGAAACACAGTAGGACGATTTCGCAATAAATTCTTATGATTTTCTACAAAGGTTAACACCGATTGCAAGTCAATAAAATCCACCTCGTATTCCACTAATAATTGCAAATATCTCTCGTATTTATTCCATCGAGCTGTTTCCCAAGATTCTTCTACATTCTTTTTCTTCACTGTATGAATTGTCTTTAAGACTTCTCCTGCCCTTTTTCCAGCCAAATATTGCTCTTTCTCAGTCAACTTTCCAAGTATATCTTCACCATCTTCTCCGTTAACCCATTCAAATACTTGTACACATTGATTTAATCTAACAAGCCTTATAAAATGAACTGGTTTTGGTATTGGTATACCTAATGATTCAAAATGACGCGTATATTCATATTCTTCGCGCTTACGTTCACTAGTTGACATATCACACACTTTAATAAAATAGCGTTCATCATTTTCTAATTCAATTTTATATTTTTTATCAAATGAAAAACCTTTTGGAATCAAAGTACATTTTACTATACGAGGACAATCCAATTGTTGTTCTAACTCCCTTAGCACCTCTTCCACATAGACCACTCCAATTAATATATGTATACATTCCCTAAAATTTGTTGTTTTTTCTTCTGTGTATTTGCTCCTTGAAGTTCAGCAGCAAAAGGAAGTTCTCCATATTTTAACAAACATTCTTGCACGAACCCTTCACCAATAGGTTCACAAAACTGCACATTTACATTTTCAAGCAATACACTTTGACAAAGCGCATTCCATTCTTGATGAATTTCAGGTAAAGTCACTTGTACTTCGAGTATCTCTTTCCATCTTTCTACTGTTGCACGTGCATTTTTCACAGCATAATATATTGTCTGAATTTCTTTTACCTCGTTGCTATGCGGGACAATGACGCCCACTTCTTGTAAATCGAATCTCCTACTCTCATCAGATTCTTCCCACTGTATAAAGAAAGGTAATTTCGGTCCACTATCTTCCTGTTCCACAAATAACATTTTCCATTCGATAAGATGACCGTCATTTCTCATTCGTTTTCCTTCAAACGGCCCTTTAACTTGTAACCCTTTTTCCATGAACCTTACCGCAAGTTCTTCAATATGATCTGTACGAAGAGCAATTTGCAGCATTCCTTCTCTATCTCGTAATTTCTCTACAGTTTCCTGAACAAGTGGATTATCCGCTTGTTTCGCTGTATCTTCATGTTGCACTGCTAAAAATTCAATATAAGATAAGTCAAAATAACATAAACTATTCCATGTCCCCCAGTTTGTATGTTCTCCGCCCTGTACCGTATGAAATCCAAGCTCCTCCATTCGCTTTTCTGCTTCCTTTGGTGTGCACCTAACGGTATGAACGAGATGATCAAATGCTAACATAATTTTCCCCTCCCTTTATTTACATCCTTTTATTATATAACTGTTCTGTTATTTCAATCAATTTAAAAAACTTTTAAAACCCAGTTGCTTTATGAGATTAATATGCATTATAATAATAAAAAATTAACGTTAAGCTGATTGGAAAAACCAAAGGCTCTTTTCTCACTCGAGAAAAGAGCCTTTTTGTTTATTATTACAGGGGGATTTTATATGCAAAAATTAATTGTCTTTGCTATTATTGGTTTTTTTGCTCAACTGATTGATGGGGCACTTGGAATGGCTTACGGAGTAACGTCTTCCTCATTATTATTAATGTTTGGCATTGCACCTGCTGTCGCTTCCGCATCCGTTCATTTAGCTGAAGTTGTTACCACTGCAGCTTCTGGCGTATCTCATATTCGATTTGGAAACGTTGATAAATACACTGTTTCCAGACTAACATTACCAGGTGCAATTGGTGCTTTTGTTGGTGCTTGTTTTTTAAGCAATTTACCGGGTGATTTAATTAAACCGTACATTTCTATCTTTTTATTTACTTTAGGTGTCTATATTTTATTACGATTTATTATTCAAAAACAAATTGTCCAATCAAATAAACGTATGTCTGGTAAGCAACTTATACCACTCGGATTGTTTGCGGGATTTGTTGATTCAACTGGTGGAGGTGGCTGGGGACCTATCACTACACCCGTACTTCTCGCACGTGGAAATGAAGCAAGAAAAGTCATTGGTTCCGTTGATACGAGTGAGTTTCCTGTCTCATTAGCTGCAACTATTGGATTTTTCATTTCATTAGGCTGGGAACAAGTAAGCTGGTTTTGGGTATTTGCTCTTATGCTCGGCGGCATTATCGCCGCTCCAATCGCTGCATGGTTAGTACGAATTGTACCTTCACATTTACTTGGGGTACTCGTTGGTGGACTGATTATTTTTACAAATATCCGGACACTGCTTACATCATTTAAAGTGGATCCAACAATTATTAACCTTTCCTATATTGCAGCGGGTCTTGTCGTTATCATTGCACTTTTCATTTCGGTTAGAAATCACTCCCAGCTTACAAAACAAAACGTTGGATATACGACTGGACAAAAACGAGTTTTGCCTTAAAACAGAAATAATTATAAAGTGGTGTGAAATACTACGGTAAGCAAATGATAAGTTTGCTTACCTTTTTTAATCTCTTTAGCACTCTTTATTTTGCTTATAATCAATGTCGAATTTATTTTTCTGAATTTTCTTTTAATTTTAGAGGATTTTCCATATCTTTTTGCGAAACATTTGTATAACAATTTTTTCTTCATTTTTTTACATATCACGTAGGTTCGGGTGGAATTTTGAAACGTTTCCTATACAATAACCGATTTTTTTTGATATTTTCCTACAAAAATCCCTTGCAATATTTTCAGAAACTAATTACAATTGCCATATATTAAAAATCACAGCAATAAATAAATCCTCATCAATCCGATGAGGTAGAGGTTGCGGCTTTTATTAGTAGAACGGATTAGACACAGAGAATGTCAATGACTCCGTTTGAAAGGAAATGCTGCCGAAGTTTGTATTTCTTCTCTGGAAGTACGAGCTGGGGCTGTCTCCAAACAGGAACAGAACTGTCACGTTTACAAAGTACCGTGTAAACGTGGGGTGCTATCTTAACGGAAGGGTATGATGGGGTGGTTATTTGTGAAACGTTCCGCCAAATTCCTTTGGCGGTTTTTTGTATTTTTCTCCCCGTTCCTTCCTAATCTTACAAGAAAAGGAGTGTTGAACATGAATAGCGCAACGAATCAAGCTACCTCTACAAAACAATCTACACAAGGACAAGGTGAATTAAGACGCGGGTTAAAATCTCGTCACCTTACGATGATTTCTCTCGGCGGTACAATCGGTACCGGACTATTTCTTGCAAGTGGTGGTGTCATTCACACAGCAGGGCCTGGCGGAGCTCTCATCGCATATGCGGCAATCGGAATTATGGTTTACTTCTTAATGACAAGTTTAGCTGAATTAGCAGCTTACATGCCTGTCACTGGATCTTTTAGCACATACGCGACAAAATTTGTCGATCCATCACTTGGATTTGCACTCGGCTGGAATTATTGGTATAACTGGGCAATTACCATTGCCGCTGAACTTGCAGCCGTAACATTAATTATGAAGTTTTGGTTCCCAAATACACCTTCCCTTATTTGGAGTGGCCTTTGTTTAGTCATTATGTTTCTTTTAAATTACTTATCTGTTAAAGGGTTTGGTGAAGCGGAATATTGGTTCGCACTTATTAAAGTAGCTACTGTTATTATCTTTTTAATCGTTGGATTTATGATGATTTTTGGTATTATGGGTGGCGAACCTGTTGGATTTAAAAACTTTACTGTTGCAGATGCACCATTTAACGGTGGTATTATGGCAATTATCGGTGTATTTATGGCTGCTGGTTTTTCATTCCAAGGAACTGAATTATTAGGTGTAGCTGCTGGTGAAACTGCCGATCCAGAGCGTAGCATTCCAAAAGCAATTCGCTCAATCTTTTGGCGTATTCTATTATTCTACATCTTTGCAATACTTGTTATCGGTTTATTAATTCCGTATACAACTGAAAGTCTTGCAGCTAGCGATGTAACAGTAAGTCCATTTACACTTGTATTTGAAAAAGCAGGAGTTGCATTTGCCGCTTCTGTTATGAACGCAGTTATTTTAACTGCAGTTTTATCTGCTGGTAACTCAGGTATGTACGCATCAGCTCGTATGCTTTGGGATTTAGCAAGACAAGGAAAAGCACCGAAATTTTTAGGTAAATTAAATAGCCGCGGCGTACCTGTTAACGCGTTAATCGCAACTTCAGTAGTTGGCTGTGCCGCTTTCCTAGCTTCCTTATTCGGCGACGGTGTTGTATATATTTGGTTATTAAATGCATCTGGAATGTCTGGATTTATTGCATGGGTCGGAATTGCTATTAGTCATTATCGTTTCCGAAAAGCATATATTGCACAAGGAAAAGATTTAAATGATTTACCGTATAAAGCAAAATGGTTCCCATTTGGTCCAATCTTCGCATTTGCACTTTGTGTCATTGTCATTTTAGGACAAAATTACGGAGCATTTATAGGCGAGTCTATCGATTGGAATGGTGTACTTGTTTCCTATATCGGCTTACCTCTCTTCCTTGCGATGTGGTTAGGATATAAATTTACAAAGAAAACAAAAGTAATTCCTCTTGATAAATGTGAACTTTAAGTGATAAAAGGCCAGCAAACATCAATCATGTTTGCTGGCCTTTTTTATTGGAATGAATCCTTCACATTCAAAGGATATGTTTTCTTTATGTCGAATGGTTTACTGCATAGAGGAATTATTAAAAAAAGGGTGGGATTAAAATGAACGTCGCGTTAGAAATTGTCTCCACTGAACAACTTAAAATATTAAAGAATTTTTATGCTCTATATTTACATGATTTATCCGAATTCTCCCCTACCCTTCATCCAAATGAAAATGGATTTTTTGAATTTGATGCTTTTGAACTTATTTGTAACCGAGATGAGCTTTCTCCTTATTTCATTACATATGAAGAAAAATATGTCGGGTTTCTTCTATTCGCGAAACCACCATTCACAGCACCTGAAACAGACTGCTGCATTAACGATCTTTTCATATTAAAAGCGTACCGCGGAAAAAGGATAGCAGATCAAGCAATTTTAGAACTTTTAAAACAGCACAAAGGAACCTATTATGTAATGCAATTAAAAAACAATAAAACAGCGGTGAACTTTTAGAAAAAGTTCTACCAAAAGAATGTGATAAAGTATCAAGAAGTTGAGAAAATAAGTGATGATGAGTTATGCTTAACACAAACATTTACGGTTCCATCCTTACTTTTCAAATCGTAATCCCTATACGTTTATCATTCATTGAAACCCTTTACTTCCCTATTTCTAATGTTTTTGCAATAATAGAATAAGAACTATAAACAAAGGTTGGGATTCCATGAACATTCGCGTAACTGATGGGGCAAAAGCCGTATTACATAAATTAAACGCAAATAACAAAAACATCATACGTATTAGAGGTACAATGACAAATTCTTGTAGTATATTTGTTGATGTTGATTTAATTTTCGATGAGTATAATCCAAATGAAATCGCTTATGAAGATGAGCAACTTATTATTCAAACGGATGATTTTACAAAAGACTATATAGGAAATACATTAAAGCTTGATTATAAAATGACAGGTTTTAGTATTACGACTCCTAGCGAAACACTTGTATATGGATTATCAATTAAAAAATGAAGAATGCCCTTGTTTCTTGACTGAAGCAAGGGCATTCTTTATTTTTATCAAGCCTAATAGGGGTCACCATACATCACCATCAAGTTAAGAAATTGGTTGCTCCCCAAAACGAAAAAAATGAAACAGTACAACTATTAATTAAGTCATTTTACTTGCTAAGCTCTCTTTGAGCTCTCATATAGCTTTCCATGATATTTTGATAACTAGGCAGATGTTTAGCAAGTAAAGCTCCAAAACCTTCAACGTCATTTCGCCAGTCACGATGTAATTCTGCTGCAACGCTAAACCAGTTCATTAATTGGACTCCTCCATGAGCCATACGCATAAGGGCAGCATCTGCAACTTGTTTACTAAAAGTCCCTGATGCATCAGTTACAACGAATACCTCATATCCTGCGTTTACAGCAGATAGTGCTGGGAACGCAACACAAACATCAGTAACAACCCCTGCGATAATTAGTTGCTTTTTACCTGTTGCTTCGATGGCTTTAACAAATTCTTCATTGTCCCATGCATTAATTTGTCCAGGCCGAGCTATTTTTGGCGCACCAGGAAAGAGCTCAACCAATTCATGCATTAGTGGGCCGTTCGGTCCGCTTTCAAAGCTTGTTGTTAAAATAACTGGTAAATCAAAAAACTTAGCGGTATTAGCAAGAGCCAAAACATTGTTCTTAAATTCATCAACACCATAATCACGCACTAGGCTGGAAATAAGACCAGTTTGATGATCCACTAGAAGAACAGCGGCATCATTTTTGGAAAGACGAGAATAGAGATCAGACATTTTTATAGTCCTCCTTAAACTAATGTAATAGAAGAAAGTTCATATATCGGTAAATTCTTCTTAAATCTCATTCGCTTGTTACAATCATTTTCCTTTTATTGTTAAGTAATTGATTTATTTCTCAATAAAATGACCATCGATCGTTTAGATAATGAGTTATATCCCTTGGAAAAGGTACCTTGCAGCAGGAGCTACCTTTTCTTTGTTTACACTAAAATAATTTCATGCATCATAATTACAATATAATCAAAATTACTTTTAATAAGGGGATTACTGCATTCTATATTCATAAACTGAGAACCTTACATCAAATTACACTTTTCAAGTTTTCACCTCTCTCCTCTTTCCCCTTTTCTATTTTAGAGCCTGTTTTGATCAATCTTTTTTCAAAAACAGGCTTTTTATATTAGGTAAATCAACAGTAATAGACTTACCCATGATCAAACATTTTTATAAACCAACATAACGTACAGGAAATCGGCCTTTCTCTTGTCGAAATTTACTTAGCGTACAGTGGTCATATATTTTTAAGAATAACGGAAGAATATATAGAAAATGCTACATAAATGTGAAGTTTGATCAACTTAGGGGGGACAACCTTGTTCAATCAGATAGTAAAAGCTGTACCCAATTTATTTACGATCGGAAATTTATTGTGCGGTGTTTTTTCAATTACCATGAATATGAGTGACTATTTGGAAGCAGCCTCCATTTTCATTTTCTTTTCAGCTGTTTTAGATCTTCTTGATGGAAGGATTGCGAGAAAATTAAAAGTGAACAGTGAGTTTGGTGTAGAGTTGGATTCCTTAGCTGATATTGTTAGTTTCGGAGTTGCTCCTGCACTTTTATTTCATTCGATAGCAACACCATCTATTTTAACTTCTTTGGCATTTATCCTTTTCCCAACGATGGGTGCTTTAAGATTAGCAAAATTTAGTGTTAAACCAACCATTGGATATTTTAAGGGATTACCTATTCCAGCTGCAGGATTACCATTGGCTGGTATGGGATTGTTTTCATATAGCAATGCATGGATTACATTAATCCTCGCTCTCTTAATGGTAAGTCCAATTAGGTTTAAAAAACTTTAATTGGGGTCCCGCCCATCGCCATCAAGACTTTATGGAATATCGTTTATTTGAGTAAGACTATAGAAGTATTAAAGAGTAAGTATGATTTCAATGAGGAATTACTAGAACATATTTCACCACTTGGGATGGGAGCATATAAACGGTTCTGTTGCAAAGTTACCCAAAACATAGAGAATCTAGGGTTGCATCGTTAAATGGTTATGCAACCATTAATAATTCCTGTAATTCGTTATACACCGAAAATTGGAAATCGTACTATGATAACAAAATAGGCATTCTATATTTTGAAGTACATTTACAAGGAGGAAATACTACATGACAGTAAGCACTAAACTTAAACAAACTATCGCTGGATTAAAGAGTGCTCAAGCATGCCTAGAAGGATTTGTTCTTGATACTGATAACCAGGAAGCAAAACAATTATATAAAGGTGCAGCACAACAAACTCAAGAAATTATTGAATCTTTAAATCCTCGTCTTCAGCAAATTGAACAAGAAGAGCCTCAGTACAAGTAATAACATAATACCTTTCACATAGAATATCGTCCAAATGGAAGAGCGCTCAGCTTAGATAACGATTATCAAAATGATGATTACAATTAAAGGGTTTCACCACATCACTATCAAGATAAGAAAAGCAAGTGTCCCAAAACAAAAAAATGTACATTTTTTCGTTTTGGGTGTGTTATAAAATTCTTAAGTTGATGGATGTGTGGCGGTACCCCATGTCAATCAAGCTAAAGCGAAATTGTATCCATAATACGAAAAACACCTCCATTAAAATCATAACTGATACTTACGATTTAGAGAGGTGTTTTTTATTGTTTCTTTCTCAGGGGGCACTCCAATAGGAACGGATGACGTATTTTTTCATTTTAGGGAAGATTTTGTTTTATTAGCTTAATAGCATTGAAGTGCCACCGTAATTCCAAAAACCCAAAAAATTATTTTTTAGAGTAAGTTGGGGGTTTTTGAACCAGAAAGGTATATTTTCAACTATAAAAACTATGAAAAAATTCATCCTGTTTTCCTTTTTTGCCTACTTGCTAAATTCAGCAAGTAAAATATTTTTAAAAGGGTCAGGACTGTTAGCTTTACCCATGCTGTTTAAATTGACGGCCAACGTATGCTTGCCTCCAATTGTACCTCCAGCAAAAGTAAGAAACCCTGGAATGCTACCTCCGTGTCCCCATATCGAGACACCGTTTGGAAGCTTAGTTTCAAAGATTCCAAGACCACATTCTCCTAATTCAGCTATTTCTGTAGGAACTGTAGTAAGCATTTGTTTTAGTTGCTGTTCCTTCAGTAATTTGCCACTGAGTAAGTAAGAGAAGAATTTGTTTAAGTCGTCAGCAGTAGAAATCATCTCTCCAGCCGAGCTACCCATAC
>NZ_CM000745.1:2485889-2511518 GCF_000161455.1 Bacillus pseudomycoides DSM 12442 | reverse complement strand
GAACTGTCCGTAAAAGCCCGATTGGTTCAACTAATAATCAGTGGGGGATGGAGACCCCCCACTGATTAAAGTTTTACTTTATATGCTCAAGTTGATAAATTTGTTTTCTTTTAACAAATTAGTATAAAAGGAGGTTGATTATGGGAACAACAGAGCATGCTAGTATCTTCACTTAATAAGCACGAAGCACATGTAGTAAATAATCTTTTCGATTCAGTGGATTATAATCTACTCGTTTTCGCGACGGGAAATTTGATTCGATTTTACTATATCCGCAAGATCTAGCGATAAAAACACCTTCGCCTTCAGTGAAAGAATGTAGGCCGCGCTTAAAATTTTCCGTTTTGGCCATAGGCAGAGTTCCTGTTAAATAAAAGGAATTGTTATGCAGTACAGGGTCTTTAAAAGTAGCGTGTATTGCCGATAATTTATACATTGCTGTGCTAATTGAATTTGTTGGTACTGTTAATTCAAATTCATTTATTGGTTCGTATACATTTGTTCCAGCTTGCTTTAAAGCATCCATCAAGACAAGAGGTGTTAGTTTTCTAAAATCACCAGCTGTCGTTACGGGACTTGCATAACCGGTATGGGTTAATGTTACGGCAATGTCAGTGACTTCCCATCCATATAAGCCTTGTTTTAACGTTTGGAATACAGTGTCTTCAATGGCTTTATGAAATGCTAAAGGCAATGAGCCAAGCTCGACTTCTAAGTTATAAGTGATACCAGAACCTGGTGCACTAGGCTTCATGTGAAAACCAATTGTTGCATAGAAAGGGTTATTCTTTTCACCCATTATTTCTAGTGCATTTCCGATTCCAATTGGTTTTTCTATACATACAATTCTTGTGTCTGAGAAAGAAACATTTAAATTATATTTTTCCTGTAAAGTTGTTTCAATCACTTCTTTTTGAACTTCACCAAAAAGCCGAATATAGATTTCATTGTGAATATCATCTTTCACTACTTTTATAAGTGGATCTTCTTCTGAGAGTTCTACGAGTGCTTGATATAGGTTGTGATTTTCCCCTTTTGGCCGTGCTTCAATTGCAGCTTCCATTTGAGGTTCTGCAAAGTGAATATCTTTCATTTTATCTGACCATTCACCGATCACGTCACCGATTCTAATGTCGCTAAGCCCCCATACTTTACAAAACTCTCCCGTTCCAACAGTAGGGGATTGAATAGCACTTCCATTATGAAATATATGAAGCTTTTTGATTTTTTCTTTGTGTGAAAGGGTCTTTAAGTCACTTTGTTTTCGATTAATATCAACATATTTTCTTACGTGTAAACAGCCTGAGAATATTCGTACGTAAGCAATTTTTTCCCCGGTAAGTTCTCTTTCGATTTTAAAAATAATCCCAGATAAAGGTGTATTTATATCATTGTCACAATTATTTTTGGGAATCATTACTGAGATACCTTCGAGTAATTCAGTGATTCCTATTCCAGTCATTGCCGAACCGAAAAAGATTGGATATACAGTTGCATGCTGAATTTGATCCCATAATTCATTTCTTAAAGTGGCTGTAGTTAATACTTCGCCATTTACATAGGATTCAAGTAACGATTCATCATGTGTTGCTAGAAGTTCAATATATTCATCATATACATCAGCATGTACTTCATTTTGAATCATACATGCATCTTTTGTCCCTTCATTTTTCACTTTATATAATGGAAGTACTTGATTGGTAAGCATTTCCCGTATTTGTTGTATCACTTTAGTAGTTTGGGCACCACTCCGATCAATTTTATTGACGAATAGTATGGTCGGAATGCGCAGTTTCTGCAGAGTTCTCATTAAAATTTTGGTTTGTGCCTGAATGCCCTCAACTGCAGATATAACTAAAACGGCTCCATCTAGAACACGAAAAGATCGCTCCACTTCGGCAATAAAATCCGCATGGCCGGGTGTGTCAATTACATTTACCTTCAGATCATTTATAAAAAATGAAACGACAGATGCTTTAATTGTAATACCACGTTGCTTTTCTAACTCCATCGAATCTGTTTGTGTGCTTCCTTTATCTACTTGACCGATTTCCTGAATCACATTAGTTTCATAAAGAATACGCTCAGTCAAACTCGTCTTTCCAGCGTCTACATGCGCTACAATCCCTATATTTATTGTTTTCATGTATTAAAATCCTCATTTCGTTTTTCATGTTCATTTTCTCATTTCTTTTCGTAATAAATTGCCGCATTACAATCACTCTCCAGTCTTTCATGATATTTCTATTATAGGGAAATTTTCCTTATTTGTAATCTGGTGAAATACTTAATTTTGGAAAAATGGCAAGGTAAGATTACTAATGAGGTTGATATTAAAGTTTCACTTCTTATATACATGCGATTTATCATAATTACACATTTTTAAATGATTTGTGCACGAATACACGAATGAATGAAAT
This sequence comes from Bacillus pseudomycoides DSM 12442, assembly GCF_000161455.1. GTDB lineage: Bacteria > Bacillota > Bacilli > Bacillales > Bacillaceae_G > Bacillus_A > Bacillus_A pseudomycoides. The sequence goes on along the minus strand of NZ_CM000745.1, from coordinate 2,509,098 downwards.
GAACCATCACGTGTAATTGCAGAACAGGTGGGAATATTGTTAGAGAGAAATTTATAATTTAAGCGGAATGAATAAAACCTCTTTGTAAAAGGAAAGAGGTTTTATTTTTTTATGTAGGCAAAAAATAAATAAGTGAAAAACAAAATGGTTGCATTTAAAATTTTAATCGGGTATATTATTTGATGTATCAATTATTGATATGTCAAATAATTATGTGTTGCCTTTGCAAAGGAGGGGTAAATTGACAAATTCATGTTCAAAGGAAGCGATTATTTTATATAAATTACACTTTCTTAATAAAGAAGTGAGTTCAAAGTTTGAAGGTTGTACAGGTATGAGTCAATCTAGGCTTGAGCTTATACTTCAGTTATATGAAGTAGATGAAATTAGTCAAAAAGCACTTCAAAAAGAAGTGAATATTGATAATGCTGCGATTACAAGGCATTTAAAACAGCTTGAAGCAAATGGGATGATTACACGACGTAAAAATCCAGATGATAACAGGATTACTTTAGTCTCTCTTACGAAAGATGGACGAAATAAAATTCATGCCTTTCAAGAAGAGAAAGAGCGTTTTGCAGCTTCAGCGCTAAAAGGTTTAAGTGAAGAAGAGCGAGATAACCTTTTAAATATGTTAAATCGCATTGAAGCAAATATTCAGGAAATCTAAATATAAAATTGAAAAAGGGAGATTACATCTATGAATAACGTAACGAAAATCAATGATTTTACAGAAATTTTAACAGGACGTCGTTCAATTCGTAAATACGACCCAGCTGTGAAAATTAGTAAAGAAGAAATGACAGAAATTCTGACTGAAGCAACACTTGCACCATCTTCAGTAAATATGCAGCCTTGGCGTTTTCTTGTAATCGATAGTGAAGAAGGAAAAGCAACGCTTGCACCTCTTGCGAAATTCAATCAACTTCAAGTAGAAACATCTTCAGCAATGATCGCTGTATTTGGTGATTTACAAAACTTTGATAATGCAGAAGAGATTTATGGCACAGCGGTTGAACGTGGGCTTATGCCAGCTGAAGTGAAAAAAGCTCAAATGCAAAAGCTTTCTGCGTATTTCTCTTCAGTTTCACCAGAAGTAATGAAGGATACAGTATTAATTGATGGTGGCCTTGCATCAATGCAATTTATGCTGGCAGCTCGCGCTCATGGATATGACACATGTCCAATTGGTGGTTTTGAGAAGGACAAAATTGCAGAAGCTTTCGGATTAGATAAAGACCGTTATGTACCAGTTATGTTGATTTCAATTGGAAAAGCAGCTGATAGTGGATACAAATCAGTTCGTCTGCCGATTGATAAAATTGCTCAGTGGAAGTAATTTTATAAAGATACGTAGAATATGAGAGGGGAAGCACTATGATTATCATTCACGCAGTATTTCAAGTGGATCCAGCAAAACAACAAGCATTTTTAGAAGAAATTCAACCGTTGATTCATGGTTCAAGAGAAGAAAGTGGAAACGTATCATATGATTTATATAAAGATACTGAAAAAGAAAATGTATATACAATGGTAGAAGTTTGGCAAGATGCAGAAGCGGTTGCTAGCCACAATACGAGTGAACATTTTACTTCTTTTGTTAGTAAAGCAAATCAATTTTTGACAGCACCATTAGATGTTAAAGTTTACGATGGACAACAAGTGAATAATAAATAAGGATTTTAGCACGATAGGTAAAACCTCGATTACTCTAAAAGGGAGTTATCGAGGTTTTATTTTTTCTTCTTTTTTAACATCTTTTGATAGGTGTAAAGTTTATTTATCTCTTCTTTAAATTGCTGAAAGAGTGCAGTATTCTCTTGATCAGCATATCGTACGGCATTGTACGTTTCTATAATTGTATCGAATTGAATAGAGACATCTTCTTCTCTTTGAATCCGTTCCATCCATGCGTCAACTGTTTCACCACGAGTTCTGTTTAAAGGTGGTTTTAATTTCTTTTCTAGTTTGAAAATTTCTTTGCGAATGGCATTAGTAGGTGGACGTGTAATTCGTCTTTGTTTTTGTAAAATCCCCTCCTCTGTAATAGTTATGTTAGGGTTATAGAAGGAGATGTTTCCTAAATGAAATGATTTTCTTTTTTTGTAAAGCCTCCAAATTACAAATACGGCAAATAGACCGATCAAGGTAGCTGTAATGGATTGAGCAACAAAAGGGTTATAATTTTCACTTGGCGGTATGTCTGTACTGGAACCGCCTAGCTTTTCTATCGCGTCTGTAGCATCATTCGGATTTGTGATAGATAATAAAGCTTCAATGCCATATCCGAAACCAAGTGATACCCAGTATAAAAGATATGAGAGAACAATACGTATATAAGGGATCAACGGCAAGAATAAAAGGCTAGCTGTGCCTATTACTGCGATTGATATAAAACGAACTAATTTTTGATTTTTGTTATAGCTTGTAATCCAAAGCGACAGCAAAATAAACAGAGCGAATAGTCCGAGTTCCCATATAGAAGGCAGTTTCATCGCATGAAGAATAAAGGAGACAATGAACCATAAAAAGGCACCTAGCATTTTATGATATGGTGTAATATCTTCTCTTGCATGTACGATAAAAAAGAAAAACGGAAGTAAGATGGAACTGACAATAGAGAAAATAGAAAATGCGTAACAAAGTATAATTTGTACGAAAAAGAGAACAAGCAAGGCGGTTCGTTTATTAACCCTTATTTTATTGATGAAAATAATGCAAATAAAACTAATAGTCAGGAAGAGTACGATGTGAACAATTGCTCCTCGTTCTGTTAGCATACAAAGAAGGAGTAACAGGATAAAATCATTAATATAATGGAGCCAAGTTTTCAAGTTCTTCCACCGTCCCTTCATCAGTGATGAGATACGTTTGCTGCATCATATTTGGTAAATTAGCTTTTCTTATTCCGACAAAAAATAGTATTGAGGAACGCTCTTTTTTCCTATTCAAATAGTGCAGGAAACTTTCACGAGGGAGTAAAGTACTATCCTCTGAAATTCGGGCAAGTTCTTCTAATGCTTTCGCATATTGTACATGACCTTCATTTAATGCGAGATGTAAAGGGCCTTCTTCAGTGAATATGCTAACAAATAATTCAAAAGGAATATTTTTCTCTGTTGCAAATTGACATAAATACGTCGTGTAAGAAATAAGATCCTCGATATTTTCTTTCCAACCAAACCCACGATCTGCTCCTAAGCAAAGAGAAATTGTCCAGCTGTAATTTTTTATCGCTTCATATTGTTTCGCTTGTAAACTTTGCATTTTAGCAGATGCTTTCCAATGAATGGAGCGGAATGATTCTCTTTCATATTGTTTTATGCCAACAATAGAGGATTCATCATGAAAATAGGAAAAGTTTGTTTTATAAGTACCGATTGCCAATTGATGTATCTCCTGTAAACCTGCAACACGTTTTAACGTAGGGTAAACAATAATTTCAGTCTTCAATTTGTCTACAGTAGGTAGATGAACTTGAATGATATGAAATGGGTCACCTATAATGCATTCAAACTGCTCAATTTTAAAAACACCACGTTTTGTAGCGGTAAACGATAATTCCCATTTTTGTTCTGACTTTGCAGGTTGTGAAAATCGAAAGGAAAATAAAGTTTTAGATATTTGCTCAACGCCAGTAGTCGTATGTGGAACTAAGGTTGGGTTAATATGTAAAAAACAACTTCCATTTACTAAAGGAAGTTTTGCTTTATTTTGCAAATGAATCGATAAATTTCCTGTTTCATCGGGAAATAAACGTGATGTTTGTTTTTTATCGATAATTTGAAAGTGTCGATCTATATAAGCGGTATATCGATAAATAAAATAAGCAAACAAATAGTAAAACAAAAATGGAAAAACTAAAAATGAACTAGGTACATAGAAGGCTAGAAATAGAGCTACTGGAATTGTTAATTTAATAATATGATGCTGGAAAAATAATGGAACAGTTACGATGCGTGTATAATTCATGATTGCTCGATCTCCACAGGAACGTCTACGTCAGTTAAAATACTTTCAATTAACTTCTGTTTTGTTGTTCGCAGCGCACCCTCCATTGATAAAATGAGACGATGTTTCCATACGTAAGGAAGTAAGAATTGTATATCTTCAGGCGTACAGTATTCACGACCATGTAAAAAGGCCAATGCTTGTATCGCCCTGACTAAGGCAAGTGTTGCACGCGGGCTGACACCGTTGGCGATATAATCATGATTTCGTGTAGCATTGGCTAGTTGAATGATATAGTGCTCTAACGATTCAGATACGTATATTTCTTTTGCTTTTTGTTGTACTTGTAAAATTTCTTCTAAAGTTATAACGGGGCGAATGGCATCTAAAGGCTTGTTATTTCGAAAACGGCGCATCATTTTTAGTTCATCTTCTGGAGAAGGATAGCCAATTGAAATGGTCATTAAAAAACGATCTAGCTGTGCATCCGGAAGAGGAAAAGTCCCTTGTGATTCAATTGGATTTTGCGTTGCAATAACAAAGAAAGGTTTAGGAAGAGGCGTGGACTGTTTTTCGAGAGTTACTTGGCGCTCTTCCATTGCTTCTAATAAACTAGATTGTGTTCTAGGCATAGCCCGGTTTATTTCATCTGCTAGCAATATATTTGTCATGACTGGCCCAAATCTTAATTCAAATTCACTCGTTTTAGGATTGAAATATTCAATTCCTGTCACGTCACTCGGAAGTACATCGGGAGTGAATTGAACACGAGAAAATCCGCCGCCAATACTTTTTGCAATTGTCTTAGCGAGTAATGTTTTGCCAGTACCAGGCACATCCTCAAGTAACACATGACCATCAGCAAGTAATGAAACTAGGAGTAAATCAACCACGTTTTCTTTTCCGACGAAAACAGAGCTTATATTTTCTTTTAATTTATTTATCATAGGTATCATCCTTTCAAAAAGTAGGCAATTGTATTGTTATATTTTAACAAATTTTTCTGAAAATTAATATAATAATATTTTTGTATAGAATAAATATAAAATCTAAAAAAATAACTTCGTTTTTAGTTGTATTTATTTGGAATACGATATACAATATCGATATACGATGTATCGTGAGTCGATATATCATACATCGATGTATCGGAGGTAGTTATAATGAGTGTGAAAGCGCAGAAATATATTCCATTAACAGAGGCGACGTATTATATTTTGTTGTCATTAGTAAAGCCTATGCATGGTTATGGGATTATGCAGATGGTGGAAGAAATGACAAATGGGGAAGTAAAGCTCGGGCCTGGTACGTTATATGGGAACACGACAAAGTTATTGAAAGAAAAACTAATTGTAGAAGTAGCGTCTACAGATAGAAAGAAGTGTTACGTTTTAACTCCGTTAGGTAGAGACGTGTTAGAACTTGAATTTAAAAGGTTACAACGTTCTGTTCAAAATGGGGAAAATATTCTAGGGGAGTGAAGATAGTATGGAAATAAAGAAAACATTAAAATTTTTTGCGGCGTGGAACCTAGAAAAAGAAGAGGCGTATTTAAGAAAAATGCACCAAAAGGGCTGGGCATTCCAAAACTACAATTTTATGTACACATTTAAGAAAACGGAGCCGAAGGATGTTGTTTATAAAGCCGATTTCAAACTAGATAATCGAAACTCACAAATGAATCAAAAAGAATACATTGAAATATATGAGATGTCTGGCTGGAAGCATGTCACAAGCTTTACGAAATGGCACTATTTTTCTAAAGAAGTAACGGATGATAATGAATTACCTGATATTTATTCGGAAAAAGAAACAAAGATTGAAAAGCTTATGGATTTAATGAGATTTTTTGGAATTATCTTTGTCATTGAGATGCTAGGGATGTATTTGAATTACTTAGGACCTTCAGCAGCCAATAGTCCCATTTGGATAAAACTTGTGGTGGGGCTTTGCGGGTGTATAAATGTGTATGTATTTGTAAGGTTATTTTGGAAGATACGAAAATTTAAAAAAGAGGTTTTGTGAACGACTAGGTTCCAAAAAAGTACAGTTTCATTTCACTGAGTGTTACTTTGAACAGTTCCTGACGATTGTATATGACCATAGGATCCATTTATCCATCCATGCTACTACATATAATAATTGATTTGATTGTACTCGTTCGATTAGTTGTATTAAAAGGGGAAGTAATTTTACAGTGAGTTGAAAGAATAGATGAAGAATAAAATTAAAAACGTTACTTGGAAAACAAGTGGCGTTTTTATTGGTTTCAGAAAGAGTTGTAAGGAAATTTTATAGGAGTATATGTAATTTTGTTTTTTTTTTTTTGTTTTTCAGAAAGATAAGATTATTCTGTTATAATCATTCGTAAATGGGATTAATTGTATATGGATATAGTTAGGGGGAAGAAATGTGCAAAGGGTATATAAACTGACATTGATATGTATCATTTTTATCTTTTGTAATGCTTGTGGTACACAAACAGAAACAACGAAAACAGAGAACAAGAATGTAAGCCAGAAAGAAAGTAAGAAAATAGATAATGAAAAACAGGTTGTTCATTCTATTCCTGTTACATTTGAAGAAATGACGAAATATCCGAATGGAAAATATAACGGGAAGTATAAAGTGGGGTTATTGGACATATCGAAAGAATCGGAACCGATTATGAAAGAGGTAGCTCATGATACGGAAGAGAATGTAAAATCTGCCGATTTGAAGAATAAATCTAATAGTGAGCAAGCGGACTTATATGTACATACGATGTATAGCTTGTTAAAACAGGAGATTATACCATTTGATAAAATGCCATTACAAATTTTAGGAATAGGCAGAGTTGAGGATGAAGAAAAGAAAAGCAATGGAACAAAGGGAGAGCAAAAAAATAAAGAGGACAGGGGAAACTATAATATTGAAATACTATTAGATGCTAGTGGGAGTATGGCTGGTAAAATCGATGGAAAAATGAAGATGGATATTGCAAAAGAGGCAATTCAGCAATTTGTTTCTGATTTACCAGAGGCTGTTAATGTTTCGTTACGAGTATATGGACATAAAGGATCAAATGATGAGAAGGATAAAACGGCTTCATGCGGAGCAATTGAAAATGTATATACTTTACAAAAGTATAATCAAACAACGCTCCGTCAATCATTAGATGGGTTTCAGCCGGTAGGGTGGACACCGCTCGCTGAAGCAATTAAAAGATCTACAGAAACGTTCCAATCTGCAAAAGCAAATGATAAAAATATAATGTATGTTGTAAGTGATGGAGTGGAAACATGTGGAGGAAATCCAGTTGAAGAGGCTCAGAAAGTTTCGAATTCAAACATAAAACCTATTATGAATATTATTGGATTTCAAGTAGATCATGAAGCAGAAAAACAATTAAAAGAGATCGCGGAAGTAAGTAAGGGGAAATACGTACTAGCAAATAATGCAAAAGAGTTACAAGATCAGTTTAAAGAAACAGGAAAAGATATTACGAGTCGTAGATTAAAGGCTGGTGGAGCTCAAGTAGATTTAAATATGGCTAGCGTCAGTGATAAAATGAAACTTGATGAATATGAACGGAAAACGAAAGAAAATATAAGAAGCGTTCAGATTGCTATGAAGCATACAGTTACAATTCTACATAAAGACGAAAAAATGAGTCAACAATTAGCTGATGAAATAGAGAAAAGGATAAACGATTTAACTGAGAAGCAGGATAAACAAGTGGAAATGGCATATAGTCACTTCCAAGAAAAAATAAAAAAGCATTATGAAGAGATGAGTAGGTCGATTAAAAGCGAGTAATTGATAGATAATCCAAAAGGTAATGAGGGATTTTATGTTACCTTTTGGATTAGGAAATATGAATCAAGTTTCCAAGTGTTAGAATGATTGGTTTTGCGCAGGTTTAATAAATTGTTCTGGGTTCTCAACAAGCCCGCATACTGCACATTGGACACGATAGGAAGGTCCTTGATATGCCATATGAAAAGCATTCATTGTTTCGTTCGTATATTCTTCTTCAATTTGACCAGTTTGTGGATTTAATTTTACTGGTTTTATTTGCTGCTCAAGAATATTAAAGCGAGTGCGATTTGTTTTACAACTTGGGCAAAGCATTGGTTCCATATGTATACACCTCCATTTTTAGCATCTCTTTATATGAAGAAATTTATTCAAAAGCAAAAGTTATTGATGTACAAGCAATTATATTTAACCATCCCTGTAAAAAAAAGTTTCTCAACATAAATCGTTGATTATTATATTTAAAATTCAGAAAAGATAAAATATAATAAAAGTATGAACTGGTTATGTCCAAACCAATCTCCTGTTTTATGCCAATATGTTTGAGACCGAGAAATCGGTCTTCTTTTTTTTGTTTATAATTATGAATACTGTCATATAAACAAGGTTTTCTACGTCCTTTGTCGAATTTTTAGAAGAGAATTTGAAAGGGGGATTACAATGAACTTAAAAATGAAATATGTCATTTTATATGTGGAGCGATATGAAGAATGTCTTCGGTTTTATAAAGATCTTTTATGCTTACCGATAAAAGGCGAACATGGTACATACATTGAGTTTGATACCGGAGCAACAATTTTAGCGATGAATAGTAGAGAGGATGTACGAGAGTTAACGGGATTATCAATTCCAAAGGGTGAATCAGAATCCTCTAATTTTGAAATTGGATTTGTTGTGGAGGATGTTAACGAAACGATTTCGGGATTAAGAGAAGAAGGTGTAAAAGTATTAGTGGAGCCAATAACGAAACCATGGGGGCAAACCATTGCTTATGTGTCTGATCCAGATGGTAATTACATAGAAATTTGTAACTCATTAGAGTAGAGGGAGAAGAGAGAATGGGATTTCCAATCTTAGAAACTGAGCGTTTAAAATTACGGGAATTAACATTATTAGACGCTGAAACAATGTTTTATTATTTTGAGAAGGCATCTGTTATCCGTTACTTTGGTATGGACTCTTTTCAAAATACGGAACAAGTGAAAAATACGATTCAAACTTTTAGAAAAAGGTATGAAGAGGGAAATGTTTTACGCTGGGGGATAGAGCTAAAAGGAACAAATCAATTAATTGGTACATTTGGATTTCATTTAATCAATCCAAATCATAAGAGAGCCGAAATTGGCTATGAATTAGATGATACGTATTGGGGAAAAGGGTATGCATCTGAGGCTTTACAGGCAATTCTTACATATGGATTTGAAACACTACAGCTAATAAGGATTGCAGCAGTTGTTTATACAGAAAATGAGGCTTCACATCGATTACTGAAAAGAGCTGGTTTTCAGGAAGAAGGATTACTTCGAAAATATATGATTCAAAATGGTGTAGCTCATGATACTGTAATCTATTCATTATTAGAAGAAGAGTGGAAAAGATAATGAATTCAAACGAATTAGTAAAAGTGATTGCTGAAAATACAAGTAATCGTTTTATTCTAGGTATAGATGGTCTGAGTCGTTCGGGAAAAACAACATTAGTCAAGCAGCTAGAAGACGAATTGAAACAAAAAGATATTCCATTTCATATTTTTCATATTGATGATCATATTGTGGAGCGTAGCAAGCGCTATAATACGAAACATGAAGAATGGTATGAGTATTATCAACTACAATGGGATGTTGAATGGTTGCAACAGCATTTGTTTCATAAATTAAGAATGGCAAATCAGCTAAACATTCCGTTCTATGATCATCAAACGGATTTCTGTGAAATGAGAGAGCTAATCATACCTAATCCTTGTGTGATTGTAATTGAAGGAATATTTCTTCAGCGTAAAGAGTGGCGAGAATACTTTGATTACATGGTGTATTTGGATTGCCCAAGGGAACAAAGGTTTCTTCGTGAAAATGAAGAAACACAAAAGAATCTCCTAAAGTTTGAACATAGATATTGGAAAGCCGAGGATTTTTATTTGAAAACGGAATTTCCGAAGCAAAATGCTAATTTAGTTATAAAATGAATGTTCCTACCCATTCATAGATAATTATAATTGTTAAAAAGCTAGCAAAATGCTAGCTTTTTGTATTTCTAATATTTGTATCATTTTTAATACGACGTGACATAATACCAATTTTTCTCGATTTTTGTGATTTCTTTATATTCGCTATTAAAATCATTTTTGTTTGGTTTTATATCATTTGGTGTGTAAATAAACCCTGAAAAGTTATCTAATATACCACGATAAGTAAAAAAGAAAACTAAGGTACCATTTTTATTATGCTGTATAAGTACATCTCCACCGCCTTTTGAAGTAGCTGCAAATCGTTCAGGTAAATGAATTTGGCTACTATCATGATTAATATTAGGAGTTAACTCTTTGCGATTTATAAGTTCTACAACTTCTTTACGGTTTTCTTTGTAGAATATAAAATCTAGTTTTAGATAGATTAGTGTAAATGGTGTACATAGCCAAATAACTATTATCGTTATTTGAATAATAAAAGGTTTCCAACTTTTATATTTGATAACATGTATAATCGTAAGGATTAACATTACGAAAAACCATCCGTGAATTGCTATTGATAAAAACGGCATAGCAAATGGTGTAAGAAATTCTACTAAATACCATTGAAAAAAATGATAGAAAATAAGAATGAGACCACTTGTTATTGTAATTTTTGTTAAGTTTTTATTCATATTCTGTATGTCCTTTCCATCCTGAAAAATATATCATTTTAGTGGGAATGTTCCGAATTATTGTATTTCTATTATATTATAAATTAAATATGTAGTGCAAAAAAGGATAGATAAGGCATAAATGTTTTTGCCTTATCTATCCTTTTCTTGGTTTTATATAATGAGCAATATGTTAATTTACGAGTCTTTTTTGAAAAGTTTAAAATTCTAAAAATATAAAAGGATAAATTCGATATTTATAGAATTTAAAATAATAACAAAATAAGGAGGGATACAATGGAAGTATTGAATTTGACAAGTAGAAAAAAGGAGACATATGACGTTCAAATCAAGTATTCATTACTGTTTGAGTGTGCGCTCGGGATTGCGGCGATCACTCATAAAAGGCTGATTGATACGTTAGAAAAATCTCAAAGTGAGTGGGAGGAGATAAGACAATCATTATCAGCGGAAATGATAGAGCATTTACGTTTCGTAGAGAAACATAACACGTGGAAAGCGTTGTTACAGCTATTATATCGAGAGGATTTTATGAATTTATCTGAGTTTATTCAGTATATTAACTCGCTATCAGAGGAGGAACTAAAGTATATATGCATTCCATTTGTCGGCTATACATATCAAGAAAAAAGAAGGAAGGCAGCAAATGGAGAGATGAAAGCAGTTCAGGACTTAAAAGAGTTAACAAGTAGCAATCCATTTTTTCCTGCTTATATTGATTTCATCTGTAAAGCGGATATAAAAATGCTTAAAGAGCATTTCATTGCAGTGATGACAGGCTGGTATGAAGCTATTATTGAACCGGAAGCAGAAAAGCTATCACTTATACTAAAACAAGACTATGAAACGAAATGTAAAATGAACGAAAAGATGAATGCCGAAGAATTTGTTGAATGGGCAACAGGCGGTGTTACCTATTCTCCAGAGCCAAGTGTACATCATGTTCTTCTTATTCCACAATACACGTATCGACCTTGGAATATCGAAGCAGATATAGAAGATACAAAAATATTTCATTATCCAATCGCAAATGAAAGTATACATCCAGAAGATCCATATCAGCCAAGTTATTTTTTAGTTCATAAACATAAGGCTTTAGGTGATGAAGCAAGATTGAGAATTGTAAAATTGTTATTTGAAAAAGATCGTACATTGCAGGAGATAACGGAACAATTAAATCTTGGGAAGTCAACAATTCATCATCATTTGAAAATTTTAAGATCTGCGAAGTTAGTTGATATTCAAGATGCAAAGTATATTTTGAAAAAGAAAGCATTAGAGGCTATATCGAAAGAGTTGGAATTCTATTTAAATCATTAATTATAAATTTGTACATCAAAGGTAAAAGATAAAATACTTTTACTTTTATAGAATATGCACAATAGGAGGAGAACTGAAAAGAAAAGTTGGTGCAAAATGGGGAGAAATATTTTAAAAAATCGATCGTTTTTCTTTATGTGGATTGGTAGCGCGATTTCTGAATTAGGCGGTGCATTTGGTACCCTATGTAATTCCATTCTTATTTATCAATTAACGGGCTCGAAAATGGCCTTAGGAAGCATGTGGCTACTTTACTTTATCCCATCGCTTCTTTTACAGCTTGTCATCGGTCCTTTCATTGATAAGTGGAGCCGGAAATGGATTATGATTGTATCTCAGTGGACACGTGGGCTAGCTTTTTTACTCCCTCTATGTATGATAATCATTGGAAATATAGAAACATGGCATATTTGTGTTGTACAAATAATCGTGGGGCTTATCACCCCATTCTATGTACCAGCCAATCAAGCGATTACACCAACAATTGTATCAAGGGAAGAGCTACAAACAGCGAACGCTTATATTGATGGTATGGTTCGTCTTATGATGTTTTTAGCCCCTGTATTAGGGGGAATTGTTATTGAGTTTATAGGCGTAAAGCTAACTTTATTTTTCGTTTGTTTATTTCTATTTATAAGTGGTACTTTACTGTTATTTATACAGGAACATAGAGTAGCTCAAACTGTTCGTAAAAGTTGGTTAAAGCAATCTATTGAAGGATTTACCTATTATTTCAAACAACCCATTATCGTTTGGTTAGGTATTTTTCTCACATTTGTTCAATTTGGAGTCGGTGTAACGATGGTTATCAACCTTCCATATATAATAGATGAGCTTTCGGCAAGTTATGCTGATTATGGATATTTTATGGCAGGTTTTCCCCTTGGATATGTAATTGGCTCTATACTTGTTGGGAAAGTTCAGTATCATAGTCGACGTCTTCTCATGCTTGGGGCGCTATTGGTAGGAGGAATCACATATATTTCACTAGGCCTAAATCATAGCATCATTTTAGCAGTTATGATTGAAGTTGTAGCGGGCGTATGCATGGCGTTTTTTAATGTCCATAACACGACAATATGCCAGCAAACTGTGCCAAATGATATGATGGGGAAGGTATTTTCGGTACGCTTATTTTTAATAAGGGGTGCGATGCCACTAGGTGTTTTAGTTGGAGGAGTATTGAGTGAGATATGGGGAGTAAGAACGTTATATATATTAATTGGCTCTATCATATGTGTAACTTCTTTAGCTGGAATAGTCCTTCCGTATTTTAAATTTCTCAATGAATCGATTCGAGAAAAATCAGCTTGAAACGTTTTAATTGAAAATGATTATCGAAATCAATTATAATAAAACAATAATATATTTATTTGCATACAAAGGGAGTGGGATATATGTTTATCGAAACGAAAACAATTACAGTTAAAGAAGGAACTTCAGACCTTGTTGTTCAGCGTTTTTCTGGAGAAGGTATTATTGAAAAATTTGAAGGGTTTATCGACTTAAGTGTTCTTGTTGAAAAGGTGAGAAGAGGGGACGAAGAAGTCGTAGTTATGATTCGCTGGGAATCTGAAGAAGCATGGAAAAACTGGGAGACAAGTGAAGAGCATTTAGCAGGGCATAGAGCAAGTCGCGGAAAACCAAAACCGGATCATATTTTGAAATCGGAGCATGCGGTATATTATGTGAAATCATCGAAATCTGCTTATCAGCAGTCTTAATCAAAAAAGGAAATAAATTTTGTGAAATATAAGACATGGAGTGTCATAAAGTTTTTTAATATCAATGTTTTGTTTATAATATATGAAAAAAGTACATCACACATAGTGGTGTACTTTTTTATTCACTTGGTATGTGTAAATGTGTAAACAAACACGAATAATATTAAACATGTAAACAACATGAGAGAAAATCCTTTGGAGACTCAATCTTAACTTGCCGTTGATAGGGTATTACCAGTATTTTTGAAAAGATAAGTTAAGCTAAATAGACATGAAATGATAATTTTATCCACATATCGTGTGAATGTACATATCTCCACATGATACAACCTGTTGGACGGCAATGGTAGATTCTATACAAGGAATTGGATATATGAGCACTTGAAAAAGAGAAGCAATTCGTATGTCAAATGTTAAAAGATTGCATACAAGTATCTTGGAATTTTGATGACAGAACTCTTTCGTATGATTTTCAATAGAAAATGGAACAAAAGAAACTTTTATCTTGTCTATATAAGGGAGTCAATTATAAAACATGAGGAAAGGTGTTTATGCTTATGCAAATAAGCTTGAGGTGTTGAGATGGAACATAAGGTTATTGAAAATTGCAATCATGATGAAATTGATAATGTTATAAGAGAACATTGGCAAGACGTATGGAATTATTCATTCATTATTACAAAAGATACACATTTATCAGATGATATAACGCAAGAGGTGTTTATAAAAGTATTTAAAAAGTGGGATTCATTTCGGAATGAGTCCTCTGTTAAGACATGGTTATTAAAAATTACAAGGAATACAGCTTTAAATTATTTAAAGTCCTCCTATTTTAAGAGGATTTCTTTAGTAAGTTTTTTTCGACATGATAAGGAATATCCGTCAGCAGAAAAACAATTTTTACAAAAAGAAACTATGAATGAAGTTTGGGACACCGTATTAAATTTGCCCCAAAAACATCGTGAAGTATTAATACTAGATGCAAAATATGAATTATCTTATGATGAAATTGCTGAAACATTAGGCGTGTCTATTGGAACTGTGAAATCTAGGCTACATCGCGCTCGTGCACGAGTTTCAAAAATATTATCGGAGGATGAATTATGAACAATGATAGAAAGCCGGATTGGTATAAAGAATTAAAAGGTGGGCCTATGAAACAGCCTCAAGACGAAGAGGAATTTATTTATAAAATAAAACAATCTATATACCAAAATAGGGAGGAAGGTTTCCCTAAAATTAGAAGGCCATTTCGTATAAAGACATTCACTGTTGCAGCTGTTCTAGTTTTTACGGCTGTGCTGTTTAACTTTCAACAATTCTGGTTTGGAAAAAATGAACCGCCTGTGCAAAGTAGCACTCAAATTGAAGTTAAGATGAAAGATGAATCTAATCAAGATCAATCACTAAAACAATTTATGGATGAATTAAATCAAAACACAAGCTTAAAAAATAAGAACGATTTATATAGAGTATTGGATGAAGAATTTGTTTTTAAGGGAGAAAAGTATAGTAAAAATGAATGGAAGTTTGATGATGATATTTTTCATGATTTACAAGTAGCTCTTGCAATGGGGGGAGAATTTGTGAATGATACGAAAACATTATATAAGATACCAAGTGGATTGGCAGAAAGTAACCAAACGAAGCAAGAACGTTATTTATATGCTACTGTTGTTGGTGAAGAAACAAAAATTTTAACTCAACCAAAACATGATTCACGCGTTTTATATCGGGTATCTAACGAAACTGTAAAAGCATGGATTCCGGAGAAAGTGAAGAATGATGGATATATAAAAATAACTACAATGAATGGTTATACTGGCTACGTAAAAGAAGACCATGTATCAATAGATATCCAGTATTCTTTCATTTTTGAAAAACAAAATGATGGTATGTGGAAAATAAAGAGTATAGATTCTATATGGTAAAAGAGAAAGGTTCACTTTATTGAACCTTTCTCTTTATTTTTTATTCTCTTTTTGGAGAGTATCCCACTCCTTTAAAATTTCCGCTGCAACAAGTGCTGCACTATTTCTTTCAGAATTACCACCAGGAATAATGACAGAAATAGCAATATGCGGATTTTTAGTAGGGGCATATGAAATAAATAGAGAATGATTTATAACTTTCTCTTGTTCATTCGGCGAACCTGTTATTCCCGTTTTACCAGCAACGTCAAAGGGTAAGTTTTTAATTTCTTGTATGTTTTGACTCATTCCACTTTGTAAAACATTCCAGAATCTTGAAGGATAACGATTTGAACTTTCTAAAATTGGTTTAAATTCTTTTGTTTTTTTATCACCGTTTTCCATAATTGCATTCACGATTTGAGGTTTGTATTTGTCCCCTTTATTTGCAAGAGCAGCCGCATATTGAGCGAGTTGGAGAGTAGTGTGTACTTCATTTGCGCCCCAAGAAGCATTCAATAAAGCAGAAATCCCACTTTCAAAATTACTAGATGCATGTAACTTATATTGTCCTTCTTCTTCAAAGGGCAAATCAATCCCAGTTTTGGAGCGAAGACCGAATTGTTTTAAATAACTCGTCCACACGGTTGCCACTTTTTCTAAATTTCCATTATTTTGATTGAATAGTGGAATTGCTACTTTTGCTGTCATAAATGTATTTGATGAGTTAATGATAGCTTGACTCGGTGTAATTTCACCAGTTGGAGTTCCAGCAGCATTGGTGATGTTATTTTGATTATTATACTGAAAGCGACCTTTATCTAAATATGTATCTTCAGGCTGAAAAAGCTTTTCGTTTAACCCAATTAATATAGTAAGCGGCTTTATAGTTGATGCCATATTTACATAGGAATCACCATACTTTAATTTTTGGATTGTTTTATTTTGAGCAAGTAATTGGATGTTTTCTTTTTCAGACGATGATAAAGGTGTATTGAATATATTTGGATCAAAAACTGGCGAGTTAGCCATAGTTAATATTTCTCCTGTTTTAACATCTATCACCACAGCATAACCAGCAGTAGCATCAGGGGTTTTCTGAATTTGGGATCTTAGTGCTTTTTCAGTTTTTTGCTGAAGTTTATAGTCTAGTGCTAGCTGAATATCTTTTCCTCTTTGAGGACTTTGTATGTTCCATAAGAACTTTTTATTTTTTATTTTAAAAGTGAGAGTTTTTCCTGGTTTCCCTTTTAAATCGTTTTCATATTGAAGTTCAATTCCGTTTTTACCAACAGGAACATAATTAGAATCCGAGTTATTTTTTTCATAGTCAACATACCCAATTACTTGTGAAGCAATTTCATGATGTGGATAAACACGTATCCACTCATTTTTTACTTTTATATTTTTGAAGCTGTTTTCGTTTATAAATGCGAATTCTTTATCATTTAAGTTTGCATGTAATCGTATTTCATTTTTATCATGATGTTTACAAGATTTTTGTAATTGTGAATTTATATCATCTACTGAAATCTTATGGTTAAACTTGGATGAAAACTGATTTAGAAAACTTGATATCTTCGCTACTTCTTGATCGGCTGGACAATCAATATTATAGACATAATACAAAGATTTTACTTTTTTATTTGTGGCTAGTATGACTCCATTTTGGTCAATAATTTTTCCCCTTTCAGCTGCAGAAGTTTTGATAGTAAACGAAATAAAACTCGTTTTGAATAAAAACATCAAAATAACTCCTAAAATGAATAAAACTGCTAAAATTATCCACCTCTTTGATTTTTTATGTAACATAAAATCCTCCCTTACCCAGATTCTATTCTATATTAAAATTTATTATTTTTTTTGTAAATGTGGGAACAACTTTATCATTTGGATTGTCTATTAAGTGTAGTAGCGCTTTTAGAGAAGTAAGCTGCTAGGAAAGGAGCAATGAAAATGAAAAAGAAACTGATATTAAAAGTAGGTCTATGCGCAAGTATATTAGGGATTAGCCAATTTGCCAGTTCAATATTTCCAGTACAAGCTGCCGAAAAAGTAGAGCAAATAAAAAATAAAGATCAAGAGAAAGATGTATCCATTTCACAATTGTATCCAAAGGTCTGGATGCATACAAGCATTGGAGTGGTAAATGGAACACGTATTCCTGCAAATGGTTTAATTCTTGAAACGTCTAAAGGACTAGTACTAATTGATACACCTTGGAATGATGATCTTACAGATCAACTGCTTCAAATACTAAAAAAGCAATTTCCTACAAAAGAGGTCACAGGAGCAATTGTGACTCATGCTCATGACGATCGTATAGGAGGAATTAAAACGCTGACTAAAAAAGGCGTCAAGGTACACAGTACGGCTTTAACTGCTGATTTAGCAGAGAAACAAGGTTTTGATAAGCCTCTTGGAGACTTGAAGAAACGCGATAATATGCGATTTGGTGATATAAACGTGGAAACATTTTATCCAGGAAAAGGACATACACAAGATAACATAACAGTATGGTTACCAAAGTATAAAATCCTATTTGGAGGATGTTTAATAAAATCACTAGATACGCAAGAGATTGTACAAACTCCAGGTTCATATGTATCTAATTGGTCAAAGGCAATTAAAAAAGTAGAAAAGAAATACAGCGATATAAATATTATTGTACCAGGACATGGAGATCCCGGAGATAGTCGTTTATTTACTCATACGTTGAACTTGTTAAAAAATAATGAAAATTAATAGGGTGTGACGGCCACGTAATATAGAGGAATAGCCTAATTTTTGTTTTAGATATATTAATAAAAAATAAGGGGAACTGCTTATGATTGAATGCAGTTTCTCTTATTATTTATCCCGCATTAACGGGTAGTAAGCCCCTCGCCTTAAGAGATAGAGAGAAACGAGGAAGAGAGGTGAGGGCTAACCATCAGTGAGGGATGAAGAAAACGCCCACTGATGGAAGTTTCACTTTATGTAAATAGAGGAACGATTCCATTTTCATCTATTCAATTTATTAATTGAATGAACCGCTACCTTTTAGTTTTCTTTGTATAAAGATCGAATAACACATATGCGTGAATTTGTATATGAAACTGTAATCTGAATGAAACTCATTAAAAAATGGAGGATATATGAAAAAGCAAACAGGAAAGAAGCAGAAGACATCGATATCTATCCGATTAAACATCCTATTTTTCTGCGTATTTATACTATTTTCGGCTATTATTTTTCAGCTAGGAAAAGTACAAATTGTTGATGGAGAGACCTATAAAAATCAAGTAGAAAAAAATGAAAATGCAACAACGAGTATACCAGTTCCCCGTGGGAAAATTTATGATCGAGAAGGGAAACAGGTTGTTGATAATAGAGCACTTCGTACGATTACGTATACAAGATTGAAGGGGGTAAGCTCTGAAGACATTTTAAAAACTGCAAAAGATATTGCAAATATACTTGAAATATCAGAAGAAGAAATAAATAAATTAACGGAAGTAGATAAAAAAGATTTTTGGATGCAATTAAATAAAAAGCGTGCTAAAGCAAAGATCACGAAGCAAGAAGAGGAAAAATTTAGAGAAAAGGGTATAGAAGGGAAAGAGTTAGACAAAAGAATCGAAGAGTTAAGACGAAAACGCATTACAGAAGAAGAATTAGGAGAGCTCACGCCACAAGACTTACAAGTGTTAGTTATTAAAAGTAAAATGAGTTCTGGTTATCAAATGACACCACAAGTTATAAAAAAAGACGTGACAGAGCAAGAGTATACGAGGATAAGTGAAAATTTAGCAAAATTCCCAGGGATAGATGCGACAGTTGATTGGGAACGAAACTATGTAAATGGTGATTTATTCCGTTCGGTATTAGGTAATATAACAAGTGCTGAAGAAGGGTTGCCAAAAGAACACTTAGATTCTTATTTGGTCCGCGGATATAATCGGAACGATCGCGTGGGGAAAAGCTATATTGAACAGCGATATGAAGATGTATTACATGGAACAAAAGAAGAAGTTAAAAATAATATTGATAAAGCAGGAAATGTTGTTCAAACGGAAACAGTCTCTAAAGGAAAAAGTGGTAACAATTTAACTTTAACAATTGATATGGAGTTACAAAAGAAAGTAGAAGAAAGTATAGAAAAAAATTTAAAAGCTTTTAAGAGTTCTGAACCATTAATGGATCGTGCTTTTGTTGTCATGATGGATCCAAAAACTGGACAACTTTTATCTATGGCTGGTAAGAGATTTGTAGAAAAAGATGGGAAAGTAGAAGTAGAAGATTTTGCATTAGGTAACATGGTAACTTCTTATGAGTTAGGATCAGCTGTAAAAGGTGCTACTTTATTAACTGGATACCAAACAGGAGCTATACAACCAGGGACTCAATTTTATGATGCACCTATGAAGTTTAAAGGTACGAGAGTTAAAAAATCATGGAATGTATCTGGATTTGGGAATATTAATGATTTAAGAGCTTTACAAGTATCATCTAATGTATACATGTTTCATACAGCGTTACAAATAGCTGGAGTGAATTATGTACCAAATAGTTCATTGGATATTAAACAAGCAGCATTTGATACAATGCGTTATTATTTTAAACAATTTGGTTTAGGGGTTCCAACAGGAATTAATTTACCGAATGAAATAACTGGACAAACAAGACAAAAAGATAGCCAACCTGGATTTTTATTAGATTTTTCTATTGGACAGTATGATACGTATACACCACTACAATTGGCACAATATATTTCAACCATTGCAAATGATGGATACCGAATGCAACCTCAAATTGTCCAAGAGATTCGAGAACAAACAACAAAAAAAGAAGAAATTGGAAAAGTTGTACAATCTATAGAACCTGTTGTGTTAAATCGAGTGGATGTGAAATCGGAATATATTGATCGAGTAAAAGAAGGGTTTAGATGGGTATTTCAAGAAGGCGATGGAACTGGTGTGAAATATTTCCAAAAGGCTCCATATAAACCAGCTGGGAAAACAGGAACAGCTCAGACAGTATATGGAGGAGATAGTAAAATTGGAAGGAATGAGAAGGGAGAACGTATTGAGTGTTACAATTTAACATTAGTTGGATATGCTCCATATGATAATCCAGAAATAGCATTTTCTGTAGTAGTCCCTTGGGTTCACAATGATAAAGGCGGTATTAATTCATTAATTGGAAAGGATATATTAGATATATACTTTGACTTGAAAAAGCAACGTATGAATGGTGAAACTACTAATATAGTGAATCCTAATCAGTAATAGTGAAATTTCGTTCTCTGTAGGGAAGGTAATGATTACTAGGATCCAAGTTATATTGTTTATCCAGTTATTCGCGGGCAGTAAGACTCTCACCTCAAATTTCGGCGAAAGCAAACAAGTTTAGGTGGGACTCAATTGCCCGTGAAATCCTGGATAGAGCGGGCTTATTAAGGTTGTACTTTATATTAAGAAGCTTTTTGAATAAAAGAATTAAGGTGAATTTGTGGAATAGCAGCTAGTATAGTTGCTATTTCACAGGTTTTTAATAATAACTTTGTTACCAAGATATAGAACATTATTAAATCTCAGGTTCATATTAATCAGTAGAAAACGAGCGGATGTACACTATTTATAGCAAGTTACTCATGTAAAAAGGATTATAAGAATTATTTAAGCTATTTTGATTTATTTAAAGGAGAAGTTTGAATTGAAAAAAATATGGATACTACTTTTCTTTTGTTTCACATTTATATTGGTAGGATGCAATAAAGGCGAAACTTCAGAACAAGCATTTGAAACATATATAAAATTATGGAATGACAAAAAATTTGCAGATATGTATGATCAACTGTCAAAACACGCAAAAGAATCCATTTCAAAAAAAGAATTTACAGAGAAAAATGAAAAAATTTACGAAGGTATTGGAGTTGAGAATTTAAAAATTAAAAGAGAGAAAGTAAGTAAAGATAAAAAGGAAAGTAAGGTCATTCTTTTTACCGTAAGTATGGATACAGCAGGAGGAGAAATTTCTTTTTCACATGAAGCAACACTTGTGAAAGAAAAAGATGGAGATAAGAAGTCTTGGAAAATAAATTGGACCCCAGACTTTATCTTTCCAGGGATGAAAAAAAATTATAAAGTCCGTCTGCAGACAGAGCAAGGAAAACGCGGTGAAATATATGATCGAAATGGAAAAGGGCTTGTAGTGAATGGAAAGGCAACTGAGGTTGGAATTATTCCAGAAAAATTAGGAGATACTGCAACACAAACGAAAGAAACAATAGCGCAATTACTTAATATGTCTATCGAAGAAGTCGATCAGAAGCTTACAGCGAAATGGATTAAACCAGATTCCTATGTACCAATTGGTATTTTACCAGAAGGACGAACACAAAGTGATTATATTTCGTTGGAAGGTGTTTCGTCTCGTCCGGTAAAAGTCCGTACATATCCATTAGGGGAAGCGGCAGCACACTTAACGGGATATATAGGAGAAGTAAATGCAGAAGAGTTAAAATTGCTTCAGAAAAAAGGATATCAAGCGGATGATTTAGTAGGTAAGACAGGATTAGAAAAAGTCTTAGAAAATAAATTGCGCGGTGAAAAGGGTGGACGCGTATTTATGGAAGATGAGAACGGAAAAGAGATTAAAAACTTAGCAAAAACAGAAGCAAGGGATGGAGAGAATGTTACATTAACAATTGATGCCTCAATTCAAGAAAAAATCTATAATGAAATGAAAAATGAGGCAGGATCTAGTGCAGCGATTAATCCAAAGACGGGTGAAACAATTGCCCTTGTAAGTAGTCCAGCTTATAATCCAAATATAATAGTTAGAGGGGCATCAAAAGCGCAACGTGAAGTATGGAATAATGATTTGAAAAATCCAATGATAAACCGTTTCACACAGGCAGTTGTACCAGGATCTGTATTTAAAACAATTACAGGGGCAATCGGTTTGGAAGCAAACGTTATAAATCCAACGGAAGAGTTTAAAATTGAAGGATTAAAGTGGACAAAAGATTCATCATGGGGAAATTATTATGTAACACGTGTGAAAGATGCTAGTCCAATTGATTTCGATAAGGCAATGAAGTACTCTGACAATATTTATTTTGCACAACAAGCTTTAAAAATAGGAAAAGATCAGTATGAAAGCATGCTTAAGAAGTTCGGATTTCATGAAAAATTGCCGATTGAATACGAATTTCCTATTTCAATCATTGCAAAAGATGGGATAAAAAACGATATTCAACTGGCAGATACAGGATACGGTCAAGGACAAGTATTAATGACACCTCTTCATTTAGCTTTAACATATGCACCGATTGTAAATGAAGGGAATATTCCATCTCCACATCTGATACAAAAAGAAGTGAAGAATTGGAAAGAGAATGTGATTTCTAAAGAAAGTCAAAGAATATTAAAAAGTGCGTTAATAAAAGTAATTAATGATTCCGATGGTGCCGGGAAAATTGCTAGGATTGATGATATGACTCTTGCTGGTAAAACAGGTACGGCAGAACTAAAAGAATCAAAAGAAGCAGATGGAAAAGAACTCGGATGGTTTGCAGCTTTCGATGCAAATGCGCCGGATATGATTGTTACAATGATGATTGAAGATGTGAAAGGAAGAGGGGGGAGTAATGTTCCAGGT
>NZ_CM000745.1:2448004-2485789 GCF_000161455.1 Bacillus pseudomycoides DSM 12442 | reverse complement strand
GTCTTTTTTTATTTTTATTTGTTTAGAAAATAGAAGTTATTAATTTTACAAGTATAGATACTAACTTTGCAAAATTAGATTGTTCCAATCACTTTCTACTAATATAGTATCTTGTATCCCCCATAAAATTAACTCCAAATTATCGTTTCTGTAGTGTGCAATAATTGTACTCTTTTCATACATTTATTATACTTTATCAATGCGGTATGTGAAATTATCAAATGTCTCCAAAATAAAAAAGCCTCCTTACAAGGATATTTATCCTTATAAGGAGGCTAACGTTGATTTATTTTATTACGTTTAACCTTCTTGCGTAGTTTTTACTTTCGTCTTATTTATATCACGATGATTATAGTTATATTTCGAACGATCTACTGGTGTAAATCCTTCTGGTGTGTAGAATCGTAATAAATCTCCGTTTACAACTTCATCAGAAAATTTAAGTTTCTGTTGAACCATTTTTTCATTTTGTTTGATTTCATCCGTTGCTTCTACTGGTTTTCCAGTGGTTGTGTCATAATACTTTCCATTAAGCGCAGTAACGGTCGGACTTACATAGTTACCATTACGGAAAGGAACAACTTGCTGATGCTCTGGTGATAATAAATCTGTACCAAATTGGATATAATTCTTTGTATCGGTACCTAGTAAATGTAACAGCGTTGGAAGAACATCGATTTCTCCGCCATATTGGTGTTGAACTCCGCCCTTCATTCCTGGAACATGAATGATTAAAGGTACACGTTGTAATTGTGCATTTTCAAATGAATTAATTTCTTTACCCATGATTTGTGACATCGCTGCATTATGATTATCTGAAATACCATAATGGTCTCCATACATCACAATGATCGAATTGTCATATAAACCAGATTGCTTCAAGTAATCCATAAAGCTTTTTACAGATTCATCTAAATAACGTGCTGTTTGGAAATACGTATCTACAGATGAATCACCAGTTTTTGCTGGTTCAATTGTCGCTTCATCCTTATTAATTGGATAAGGGAAGTGATTTGATAACGTAATAAACTTCGCATAGAACGGTTGTTTTAATGTTTGTAACATTGGAATAGACTCATTAAAGAATGGTTTATCTTTCAGACCATAGTTTACAACATCTTTTTCATTCATATCATAATATGATGCATCAAAGAATTTATTAAATCCAAATGATTTATAAATATCATCACGATTCCAGAATGTTTTATAGTTACCATGGAACACCGCAGATGTATAGCCCTGCTGTCCTAAAATAGCTGGTGCTGCTTGATACGTATTATGAGCTTTGTTTGTAAATACAGACCCTTGTGGTAAACCGAATAGTGAGTTCTCTAACATAAACTCCGCATCAGATGTTTTACCTTGTCCTGTTTGATGGAAGAAGTTATCAAAATACAGTGTATTTGCATCTTGTGTAAATGAATTTAAGAATGGTGTAACTTCTTGTCCGTTCAACTTGTAATTAATTAAAAAGTTTTGGAACGACTCTAAATGAATATAGATAACGTTCATACCTTTCCCCTTACCAAAATACTCTGGGTTAGGGCTTGCATAGTTCGATGTAATATAGTTTCTTACACCTGTCATGCTATCTCCATCCGCTAAAGCACGTTCTGTCGATGCTTTCATACTTTGGATGCCATCATAAATTGTATAGTTGTACGCACCTAAGTATTTCACAATGTAGTTGCGGTCAAACGTTCTTGTTAGTAATTCAGGACGATCAGATTCTGCTAAACCTAAGTTGATGCTAAAAATCAAAATCCCCATAATAAATACAAGTGACAATTTATATTTTGCAACACGAATTGGTTTTGGATTAGCGAATTTTGTTATTACCAACACAAGCAAGATAATTGTGTCTAAGAAATATAATGGATCATATAGATGTAATAACGCTAAAATACTACCACCTAAATCTCCAAAGTTATTCGTTTGTGTTAATGTCGGGAACGTAATAAAATCGCTGAAAAAGCGATAATATACTACGTTTGAGTATAAGATAATTGACAGTAACAAATTAATAATAATTAACCAAATATAAGATCGTTTCCCTTTTGCAAATAATGCAAGTCCTAAAAATAGGACAGCTGAGCTTAGCGGGTTAAAAAATAGCAAGAATTTTTGGATTGTGTTCGATATTCCTAAGTCGAATTCTGTAACATATGCTGCATATGTTTTTAACCAGAATAAAACAACTGCAAAAATAAAGAACCCAAAATGATTACTTAACACACGTTTGCTCTTTAATAATAATTGTTTCATCTCTCCACCTCTTTTAATCATCCAAGGTTTATTTTTTATAAGTCTACCTCTGTTTTGAATTTACTTTCCCAAAACAACCCTCACTTTTCTTTAACCTTATGAAGAATATTAGTAATTATAAGTTTAAGGTTGTATTTATTCAACTATTTCTTATTAAATATGTTGACCTAGATATATATTTAATAAAATGCATTTGTAACATTTTTTATTTCTATCTAACTTTCTAAAAATCCGTCCGGTTATTAGGACACTCCCCACTATAAACTTTTATTCTTCACTCCGCAAACATTCTTATTTCCAAAATTACCAATTGGATTTATTGCTGCTAATTTATTCATTCTGAGAAAATTTCTTCTTACTGCGTCCTTTATATGTAAAAAATTATAATTCACATACATATTTTTTATTATTAACTTCTATAAACAACATTTAATTCTATTATTTCTCCTGTTCATTTAACATTAGCTTTGTGATACGAAAAGAATATATTTAATCTGAACAGACCGGTTCCGTTTGGAAAGACATGTAATTTTTCATTATATGTAACTTCTTTTCAATAAAATTCCATGAATATTGAAAAAATTATACACATTTATATATACAAATACCTGCTATGCAGAATAAAAAGTAACTTACACTCGTTTGCTCTTTCTGTTTTTACTTCGCATGTGGCAGAAAAAGGCCCTGACCGCTTCTATGCATGGCCAGAAGCTCTCCCCCACCTAAAAAAAGGGGTTTTATGTCGGTTTTTTAATTGATGTACCTATAGTAAAAAAACAAAACCCTCGCTCTATTCTAAGTGCGAGGGTTTTGTTTTACAGATTATTTCCCCTGATACATTGCATCTACTTGCTTTTGAAGTTCTACATTTTCTAAGAACTCATCGTATGTTGCTTCTTTATCGATTACACCGTTTGGCGTCACTTCGATAATACGATTTGCAATTGTTTGTACGAACTGATGGTCATGAGATGTAAATAGTAATGTTCCTTTAAATGCGATTAAACCGTTGTTTAATGCTGTGATAGACTCAAGGTCTAAATGGTTCGTTGGATCATCAAGTGTTAATACGTTTGCTCCGCTTAACATCATTTTAGAAAGCATACAACGAACTTTTTCTCCACCTGACAATACAGAAACATTTTTCTTTACTTCTTCACCAGAGAATAGCATACGACCTAAGAAGCCACGCAAGAAACTTTCTGTTTCATCTTGCGGAGAGAACTGACGTAACCATTCAACTAAGTTATATTCACTGTTCTCGAAGTACTTAGAGTTATCTCTTGGGAAGTAAGCTTGAGATGTTGTAACGCCCCACTTAAATGAACCGCTATCTGGCTCCATTTCACCCATAAGAATTTTAAATAATGTTGTCATCGCAATATCATTGCGTCCGATAAATGCAACTTTATCACCTTTAGATAATGTGAAGTACACATTATCTAACACTTTTTCTCCATCAATCGTTTTTGAAAGACCTTCTACAGTTAATAAGTCATTTCCTACTTCACGCTCTGGTGTGAAGCCAACGAATGGATAACGGCGTGATGATGGTTTAATATCATCTAATGTAATTTTATCTAATAATTTTTTACGAGAAGTCGCTTGCTTCGCTTTAGATGCGTTTGAACTAAAGCGTGCAATGAAGTTTTGTAACTCTTTTACTTTCTCTTCTTTTTTCTTATTTGCATCTTGTGTTAGTTTTAATGCTAATTGGCTTGATTCATACCAGAAGTCATAGTTACCAACATACAATTGAATTTTACCGAAATCAAGATCCGCCATGTGCGTACATACTTTATTTAAGAAGTGACGGTCATGGGATACAACGATAACTGTATTTTCAAAGTTCATTAAGAAGTTCTCTAACCATTGAATCGCTTTTAAGTCTAAGTGGTTGGTAGGCTCATCTAATAATAGAATGTCAGGTTGACCGAATAATGCTTGAGCAAGTAATACTTTTACTTTCTCTGCCCCTGTTAACTCTGACAATTTTTTGTCATGAACGTCTTCTCCAATGCCTAGGCCTTTTAAAAGAATTGCAGCTTCAGATTCAGCTTCCCAACCGTTTAGCTCAGCAAATTCACCTTCCAGTTCTGCAGCACGCATACCGTCTTCATCACTGAAATCTTCTTTCATGTAAATTGCATTTTTTTCTTGCATTACTTTGTAAAGACGTGTGTGACCCATAATTACTGTTTCTAATACAGGAAACTCTTCGTATTCGAAGTGGTTCTGTTTTAATACTGCTAAACGCTCACCTGGCGTGATGTTTACATCACCTGTTGATGGATCAATTTCTCCAGATAAAATCTTTAGAAATGTTGATTTACCAGCACCGTTTGCTCCGATTAAACCGTAGCAGTTACCTGGTGTGAATTTTATGTTAACATCATCAAATAATTTTCTGTCCGCAAAGCGCAATCCTACGTTACTAACTGTAATCATGTGTTTCCTCCAATTTCGATACTTTTATATACATACTTCACTTACTATAACATACTTAGACATCTAAAGGTATATCTAATCATCTTTCTATTTCAACAAAATAAAAAGCACTTTTCAAATCGTGCTTTTTATTTGAAATTTTAAAAGAAATCATAAATAAACGGCTTATGTAATGGAATCAAATGTTCAAGTGTTTTTACTTCTTCCTCACTCCCTAAAATATGGTCCATTTCGTATAACTCTAATGGACGCTTATATCCGAATAACATTGCTGATAAATCATTTATATTTAAATGGATTCCGCTACTATTTTGTTTTTCGGTTTCTTCTTTATTAATAATTACTACTTCTTTACTTTGTAATTTAACCGTCACATTATTCCATGAGGCAAATGAGTCTGAAATATGCAAAATAACTTCGTTTTGTTGATTAGCCCAAACAAATGAATATTGATTTAAAAACTTTTCCACGTCTACAATCCGAGCCATAAAATAAGGAGTAATTTCAGCCTTCACTCGAGGCTCTTGTAAAGTATAAAGTAATGGCTCTGTTTCACTTAGTATCATCTTAAGCTCTTTTATCATAGAATCATGTTGGCAAATAAAATTCCAAAGTCCATTTCGAGCTTCATTATTTAGCGGTACAAATTCTTCCACTGTCATTTTTGAATCATTTATTTTGTACAGCATATAACCAGTAGCTTCATCTTTTTCATTGTAATAGACCGCTGCCGTCAAATCATGGTAAACTGCTTGCGTCCACCAATCCGTACTTCGAACTAGCATACCAGCGAATCGCTTTGCAAATTGCTCATATACTGCTTCTATTTCTTTTGGATGTGAATCTTTATTAAAACGTCTCACATTCCCTTTCACATGCTTCTGCATCACTAAATCACTCTTCGTCATGGAACATATGAAACGATTGGCAAATAGTTCCCATCCATACTTTCTATAGAATGAAACTGCAAATGGATGTAACATTGATACACTAAATCCATCTTGTTTCATTTTTTGTAGCACATACTTCAGTAATTCTTTTACATGCCCACTCCGTCTATACTCTGGGTATGTCGCTACTCCTGCAATTCCACCCATTTTAAACATTTCATCACCAATATTTATTTCGAATGGAAGAAGGTGCAGTTTTGCTGCGAGTTGATCTCCTTCCAAAATTCCAAATAGTTGA
Source organism: Bacillus pseudomycoides DSM 12442 (assembly GCF_000161455.1). Lineage (GTDB taxonomy): Bacteria > Bacillota > Bacilli > Bacillales > Bacillaceae_G > Bacillus_A > Bacillus_A pseudomycoides. Next base: position 2,479,888 of record NZ_CM000745.1, on the reverse strand, counting down.
TGGTGTTTTTTCATTAATGTAAGACGCTTTTCAATTTGATCTTCCGGTACCTTATATTGAAAGGCATATTCAGATAAAGCAATCGCTTCTCTATATTGTCGCTCTGCTAATTCAATTACTTTCATGACTTTCTCCTCCTATTCCCTTTATTACATTCGTACTCATGCGGATAAAATCCTATCTAAAAAATCAGAAAGGTCGATGGAATATACATCGACCTTTCTATAATTATTATATCTTGATATAACACACTATCTTCCAAATAAAGATTTACCATAAAACAAAAAGCTGTACTTACTAATTACTTTTATCATGTCCCCTGTATACCATATAAAGTTTCACTTTATGCTTTTTCCAATTCGGTTTGTAGTTTGCTCAATTCCTGAAAGAATGTAGGATACGATACACCTACTGCTTCTGCATCTTGAATCGTTGTTTTTCCTTCAGCTATACAGCCGGCGATTGCAAGCATCATTCCAATGCGGTGATCACCGTAACTATGTACTGTATTGCCTTTTAAAGTTGATTTACCGTAAATAATCATTCCGTCATCTGTTGCTTCAATACGAGCTCCTAGTTTCGTTAGTTCAGCAACAACTGTGTCAATACGATTCGTTTCTTTCACTTTTAGCTCACGTGCATCTTTAATAACCGTAATTCCTTCAGCTTGCGTTGCCGCTAATGCGATAATCGGAATTTCATCGATTAATCTTGGAATAATATCCCCGCCAATTTCGATTCCTTTTAGTGAAGATGTTTCAATAGTAATGTTTGCAGCTGGTTCTGATGCTCCTTCGTTAATTGGTTCTATAGTGAACGTAGCACCCATTCTCTCTAAAACATCTATAATACCTGTACGAGTCGGATTCATTCCTACATTTTGTAGTTGTATTTTACTATTTGGAAGAATGGCTCCTGCTACTAAGAAAAATGCCGCTGATGATACGTCACCTGGAACTTGAACGTCTATTCCAGTTAATTTCTGGCCACCTGCTAGTTTTACAGTTTTCCCTTCACGAGTTACTGTAACACCAAACGCCTCAAGCATTCTTTCCGTATGATCGCGTGAAATGTGCGGTTCTGTAACAGCTGTTACACCTTCTGCACGAAGACCTGCAAGTAAAATAGCTGACTTTACTTGTGCGCTTGCAACTGGGGAAGTGTATTGGATTGCTTTTAATGCTCCACCTCTTATTGTTAGCGGTGTGTACGTCCCGTCTTCTCGGCCATCAATGTTTGCGCCCATTTGCTTTAATGGATTGGTTACGCGTTTCATCGGTCTTTTTGCGATAGAAGCATCACCTTGTACGCAAGAAAAGAATGGCGTGTTTGCCAATATTCCTGATATTAATCGTATCGTAGTTCCAGAATTACCAACATCTAATACAGCTTTTGGTTCTTGTAAACCTTCAATTCCTTTTCCGATTACAATAACTTCATCACCGTTTTGCATAATGTCTACTCCCATTTCTTTAAAACAAGAAATAGTACTTAAACAGTCTGCACCAGGTAGAAAGCCTTTAATTGTTGTTCTTCCCTCTGCAATTGCGCCGAACATAACAGCGCGGTGTGAAATGGATTTATCACCAGGAATTGTAATGGTTCCATTCAATCCGTTATTAACAGGTTGTATTGTTCTTTCTTTCACATTTTCACCTTCTCATTTAAATTGTTTCATATGTTTGGTATTCTTCTTTTCCAAGTGCTAGTTTTGCTTTCATACGATCTTCTTCTCTTTGGAAGCTAATACGTAATACCCCAAGCAATCCTTCACGCGCTTCTAATATTTGCAAGTTCGTAATACTAATTTCTTCGCGCGCAAGAATACTCGTAATATGAGCTAATGCCCCTACTTTATCTAAAACATCGACGTAGAAGTCGTGATAGGCGGGAATAGCTCCTCTTTTTCTCACTGGTAAAGAATCACGATATTCTTTCGCATCTGCAAAGTAGTTTTGTATTTCGCCTGCATCTCCTATAGAAACCGTCTTATATAACTCTTCCATTTCAGAGATCCACTCTTTTAATAATACCATTAAATGCTCACGATTTTGCTTTACAATGTCACTCCACATTTTCGGACTGCTAGATGCGATACGTGTAATATCTTTAAATCCACCGGCAGCTAGTTGATGAATGAGTGGATTATCTCCTGCATGTTTCTCGACTTGTTTTACTAAACCTGCCGCAATAAGATGCGGAAAATGACTAACGATTCCTGTTACATAATCGTGTTCTTCTGTATTTAAGACGAGAAAATGTGATCCTGTTCCTTTCAACCATACTTTTAGCTCTTCCACTTGATCATTTGGCACATGATTCATCGGTGTTAAAATGTAAAATGCATTTTCAAATAAATGCGCCTTTGCACTTTCAACACCAGTTTTATGAGACCCTGCCATCGGATGTCCGCCAATAAAAGAAACTTTCTTTGAAAATAAAGCTTCCGCTTCATTCATAATTGTTCCTTTTGTACTTCCAACATCGGTCACTATTACATCATCCCGTAAACGAAATGACGCTAGTTTGTGTAATAACTTCTTCGTTTCTTCAACTGGAGAGGCAAAAATAATTAAATTTGCCTCTTCACATGCACGCTGTAAATCTATTGCTACTTCATCTACTACATGTAATTCTTTCGCACGCTCTACCTGCTCTTTAAATAAATCATAACCTGTTATCGTTACATCGTGCTCTTTCTTAATTGCTAATGCGAGAGAGCCTCCTATTAATCCTGTTCCAATTAATACTACCTTTTTACACATTGGCCTCATCTCGAGACTTATGTTTTTTATTTTCAAAGTGTTGTTTTAACACTGAAATCACTCCTTCATTTTGTTCCCTTGTTCCGATTGTAATACGGACACCATTTGGAAACGGACGAATAATAAACCCTGCGTGCGCGCAAGCTTCATAAATTTCTCCAGCACCATCTACCGGCAAGAAGATGAAGTTTGTTTGCGACGGATAGAATGGAATTTCATTTCTCTTACAAAAACTTTCGTATTGTTGCAGCCCCTCTGTATTAACACGTACCATCTTTTCAATAAATGACTCATCGCTTAAGGCAATCGTTGCTGCATTTTGTGCCAATGAAGATACGTTAAACGGCAAACGTACAACATTTAATTTCTCGATTAACTCTTCATGTCCAATCGAATACCCAACACGGAATGATGCTAATCCGTATGCTTTAGAAAACGTTCTTAGTATAAGAATGTTTTTATGTTTTTCTAGAAGCGGTAATGTCTCTGGGAAATCTTTTGCTGTTACGTATTCATAGTACGCTTCATCAATGACAATTAACGTATTTTTACTAATTCCCTCAATGAATTGAGTCAATTTTCGCTCATTTACATATGTGCCTGTCGGATTGTTCGGATTACAAATCCAAACGATTTTTGTATTGTTATCAACCGCTGAAGAAATTTCGTCTAAGTCATATACACCGTTATTTAAAGCTACTTCTTTCACTTCGCACCCTTCAATAACTGCATGATGACGATATTGCGGGAAAGTTTCTCCTGCTGTTACTACATTATCTCCCTTACAAAGTACCGCACGGCTTATAATTTGAATGACTTCATCAAGTCCGCTTCCACATATAATTTGTTCCTTTTGAACTTGTAGTTTTTCTGCAATTGTTTGGCGAAGTTCTACAGCTCCTCCATCTGGATATAAGGCATGTTCATGCCATGCTTTTTGCAACTCTTCTATAACACGTGGTGAACAACCGAATGGATTTTCATTTGATGCTAATTTTACAAATGAATGATCCCCATATATCTCTTTCATTTGCTGCGCTGATTTACCTGGTTTATATGGCTGTAATGATGATAATTGCTCTTTTACCTTCATCTGGCATCCATCCTTTTTAAAATTCTTTTGCATATTTGTTATGCTGCGTAATATTTTGCTTGATTAATTCCATGCGGTCTTTTCCGAATTGTTCAACTAATGCGTCCGCAAGCTCCCATGCAACCACAGCTTCTGCAACAACACTTGCAGCTGGTACTGCACAACTATCAGATCGTTCAATACTTGCTTGGAATGTTTCTTTCGTATCAATATCTACACTCGCAAGTGGCTTATATAATGTAGGAATCGGCTTCATTACACCTCTTACTACAATTGGCATTCCTGTAGTCATACCACCTTCTAATCCACCTGCATGATTTGTTTTTCTTGTATAGCCTTTTTCTTCATCCCATAGGATTTCATCGTGTACTAAGCTTCCTGGCTGCCTTGCCGCCTCAAATCCAATCCCAATTTCAGCGCCTTTAAAAGCATTAATACTCATAATTGCTCCCGCGAGTTTTGCATCTAATTTACGATCATAATGTACGTAGCTACCAACACCAATTGGCATCCCTTCTGCAATTACTTCTACAATTCCACCTATTGAATCCCCACTGCTTTTTGCAGTATCGATAGCATCCATCATCTTTTGCTCTACCTCTTTATCTAGGCAACGCACAGGTGAATTTTCTGTAATTGTTTGAATTTCTTCTATTAGTAGTCGGCCTACACGATTTGCTTGTATCCCGCCAATCTCAAGAACATGTCCTGCAATTTGCACACCTAATTCTTTTAAAATTTGTTTTGCAACTGCACCAGCAGCTACTCTTACAGTTGTCTCCCTTGCAGAAGAACGTTCCAAAACATTTCGTATATCACGGTGACCATATTTAATTGCACCATTTAAATCAGCATGTCCTGGACGTGGTTTTGTAATTGTACGTTTCATTTCTTTACTTTCTTGCTCCGAAATAGGTTCAGCCCCCATTACTTTCGTCCAATGTTTGAAATCATCATTTTTTACGATTAATGTAATTGGTGAACCAAGTGTTATTCCGTGGCGCACACCACTTACAATCTCTACTGTATCCGTTTCAATTTGCATGCGTCTCCCACGACCATGCCCTTTTTGTCTTCTTAATAATTCCTTATTAATATGTTCTGCTTGTAACGATAATCCTGCAGGTACACCTTCTAAAATAACAGTTAACTGCGGACCATGTGATTCTCCAGCTGTAATATATCTCATTTCTCTTACCCCTTTATTATTTTTTTGTACAAAAAAGTCCCTACTGAGCGCTCAGTAGGGACGATTCATATCGCGGTACCACCCTAATTGTAGACTATTTTTTTGTCTACCTCTTATCATTGTTAACGATCTATGAGACCGTCTTTCCCTTCATAAAGATATGATCTTTACTACGAAAAAGATGCTCTAGGGCTGTAATTCATGCTTATCTTTGTACTGATTCTCACCGGCCATCAGCTCTCTATAAACAGGGAGATAAGCACTACTGTTTCCCTTTCTACGCATATTCAATATGAAATTAAGATAATTTATTTTTAAATCCTTTTAACTCTTCCATGAATTTATGGAACTCTGGAATATCCATTTGCTGTGCAGAATCAGATAATGCAACTGCTGGGTCTGGATGTACTTCTGCCATGACTGCATCTGCTCCAATTGCTAGTGCTGCTTTTGCAGTAGGTAATAATAAATCTCTACGTCCTGTAGAATGCGTTACGTCCACAACAACAGGTAAGTGTGTTTCTTTCTTTAAAATCGGTACTGCTGAAATGTCTAATGTGTTACGTGTCGCTCTTTCGTATGTGCGGATACCGCGCTCACATAGTATAATTTGATCATTTCCTTGTGCGATGATGTATTCAGCTGCATTAATGAATTCATCAATTGTCGCTGCTAAACCACGTTTTAATAATACAGGTTTATTTACTTTACCCACAGCTCTTAATAAATCGAAGTTTTGCATGTTTCGTGCCCCAACTTGAATGACATCAACGTAATCAAGAGCCATTTCTACATCATTTGGATTTAAAATCTCACTGATAATCGCTAAATCGAATTCATCAGCTACTTGGCGTAAAATTTGTAAGCCTTCAACCCCTAATCCTTGGAAGTCGTATGGTGACGTTCTCGGTTTGAAAGCACCGCCGCGCATTAATTTTAATCCTTGTGCTTTCATCGCTTGCCCCACTTGGCGAACTTGCTCTAAACTTTCTACCGCACAAGGACCCATGATGAATGTTTGTGTTCCATTTCCTAATAATTCACCTTTTACATCAACAATTGTATTTTCTTTTTTCTTTTTACGTGAAACAAGTAATGCTTTACGGTTGTCATCTTCTTGCAATTCTAAGCTCGCTTTGAAAATCGTTTTGAAAATGTGTTGAACTGTTGAAGTTTCGAATGGCCCTTCATTATGTTCTGCGATCATATCCAGTACTTCACGCTCACGAACTGGGTCAAAACGTTTCGTACCTTGCACTTGTTTTTGTTCCCCAATCTTCTGAACAATTTTACCTCGTTCATTTAAAAGCTCTAGTAACTGTAAATTGATTTTATCCACCTGTTTACGTAATTGTTCTAACTCATGATTTGCCATTTTAAAATCCTCCTTTTAATGTTTAAAACTATGTGAAGAGAATAAAAATTCCCTATTTTCTGAATTGAAACTCCACAAAAACTTATTATGAGATCGATTCCGCCTTTTATGTGTACAAAAAATCCCTACTGATCTACTCAGTAGGGACGATATTTATCGCGGTACCACCCTAGTTGCAGACTTATTTCGTCTACCTCTCTTCACTGTTAACGATCATTCGACCGTCTTTCCCTTCATAAAGACAATTATCTTTACTACGAAAAAGATGCTCCAGGACTGTAATTCGCACTTGTCTTTGTACTGGTTCACACCAACCACCAGCTCTCTGTTACAGGGAAACAACTACTACTTCTTTTCCTTTCACCGCATGTTATATTCCATTTTCAAGTTGGGCCACAAAAATACAAAAAGTCCCTACTGATCCAATCAGTAGGGACGATATTTATCGCGGTACCACCCTAGTTGTAGACTTATTTCGTCTACCTCTCTTCACTGTTAACGATCATTTGACCGCCTTTCCTTCATAAAGAAAACAAATCTTTACTACGAAAAAGATGCTCCAAGACTGTAATTCATGATTATCCCTGTACTGATTCACACCAACCATCAGCTCTCTGTTACAGTAAGATCCTCACTACTGTGATCTCTTCATTGCACTTTGTTTATTCAAATGTTTTTGAAATTGAATAAGTTATGATTCGTATTATAGAATGCTTTTTCAAATACTGTCAACACCTTTTTAGTTATTTTTTTAAAATCCCACTCTTTACCCACTATTAATCTTGTAAATTTGTCATCACAAGTCCAATACGAATCATTTCGTTTTGAATAGATATTAGCAAATGTTTCTCCACTTGGTACTCTGTTAACAATTGTTTAATCTCAATGATTTCATTTTCAAAAGAATTTGCCTCATGAAGGTTTTGTAATAACGAAAAAAACAACTCACCATAGGCTTCTACATGATATTTCATATTATTTTTCTTTTCCAAAATAGACAAAAATAGTTGTTTCATTTCCGCTTGATCGTAACGTTCTGATGGTGGAGAGAAACGAGTAAGAATTGTTTGTAATCCTTTTTCGGCAACTTCATCCATACATAATACAAAACGTAAAAACATGACATATTCCCTACCAGTTACGGAACTCATTTTTGGACGTTCAATTAAAAATCCAGCTAACCAAGCTTCCCAAAATTTTTGTTGTTCTCTCACGCTTAATGTTTTCACATAATAACATAAATGTTCCATAAACTTAATTTTGTCATTTTCCGTTTCCTGTATAAAAAGCGGATATAACCAATCTGCTCGCTGTTCCCAATATAATACACATTTAATAAAAACAAAGCTGAGCCACTTTAAGAATACTTCTTTTGTATGTGGATGTAACAAATATAAATGCTCGACTGCATATTTAATATGTCGCTTTATCTCTGTAAATAACGGTAAATTTATTTGTGTATAGCAAAGTCCTGCCCATGCATATTTTATTGATTTTTCTTGTTTTTTTAAATCGAGATAAGGTAGCAAATTTTTTCTACACCATTGTTTCTCAATATGATATAAAAATGTTATATCTGCTGTTAATCGTGCAAACATGAAGTTTGTACTCTGTGAAAATGTTCGCATTTGTTCTTCAAATAAAAACAAGTATTCATGAATATTCCGATCATATAAGTGGTCATATGCTAGTAACTTTAATAATACTGACGTCATCTTTCCAATAGGATGTTGAATAGATTCATTATAAAAATCATGCTCTTCTATCTTAAAATTCGGATCACCTTTCATTACTTGAGGAAATAAAGAAAAGGCAAAACGTTTCACCACACGTATACTATTCTCTTGGAATTCTTCTAATCGATTGCTGATTTCATAAAGAAAACTGCTAATTAACCAATGAAAAGATGTATTTCTTACAAATCGTTGCAGGAGTGGAATGATTTTTTGTATTTGTTGATTTGTAAGCTTACGATTATTTCTCCATGCCCGAATACAGACAAACCATACTTCATTACTTACATTACTTTCCCCTACTAATTGATACGCAAGCGAAATACTCCACTCTGTATCCAATTTACATGCTTTTGATAACATTTCTAAAAAATGACGCTGTTCAAAAATACCATCATGAGAAAAAAGCCTAACTTGTTTCATCATTTCATGGTCTTTCAACTGCAATAATCCATCGGCCGTTACGTTGCATGTAATACTTTGTACAGCATCCTCTACTCGCTTTTCACCGTAACGTTCTGGGGAAAAATGAGGATGTTTTTGTTTCATTTTTTTATATGCTTGTACTGTACAATTACTATTTGGATCACATGTATAAAGTAAATCCATAATAAGACAAACATCAAAAGCCCTCTCATTAACAAGGTGTTTCATAACCTTTTGTAACACTTCTTGCTTTCTTTGTTCCGAGGTAAATGGATAATGCTTCTTTAAAAATTTAAATACTTCATGCCTATATGTAACATGTAAAAGTAATTTTTGTTCTAGTAGCCATTTGATTTTTTCATCGTCAGTTACAAATAAATTTTTACTCATCGCAGCTATTGCAATCCGTTTTTGTACTATACTATCTGTTTCTATCATTTGGGCGATATAGTAGTTTGCCTTTCTCTTATTATTTTCACATAAATAGGCGAGACATTCTTTTACAATACGAATTAAAAATGTAAAATCTTTCGGCTGTAAATCATGCTCTGAAAATTCGACTGTATTATATGTCACACCGTCCTTTTTCTGCAGTGCAGTCTGCCTTAAAAATAACATTTGGATTTTTTCTAACCCCATAACCATAATTGGGTCAGCAAAATATGCGATATGCGGTTTCATTCTTTCATCCCAGATTCTTTGTACAAATGCAAATACGGGAACTGGTAAACGGCTTGTCTCCTCTAATTCAATTGAATCTTGCATATCGTGTTCCCATCTTCTGACACGCTTTAATTTAATTTTCCCATCCAAAATAAACGCCAACAATAAGACGAAAATTTCTTTATGATCAGGAAAGGAACATTTATGTAACAAATATGAAACCAATTCTATAGAGCTACTATTTTTTTCTGCTGTTTCCAGTAAGAGCAATGTCCATTTTGCGAATAATAGCGGTTCAATTGGCTCTTTTGTTTCGTTTAAATACGTACAAATCGTTCGCCATAACAAAGGAGAAATTTTTGAGTGATTTTTATAAATAAGCTGAAATAATTCTTTTTGGTGGCTAAAAAGAAATTGTTTGACGAGCCACTCGGCCAACAACTCATCCTCTTCACTATGAATAGTGGAAAGCAAAAATAAATTTTGGATTTTGCCTTCTGCCTCTAACCATTCTACCCATCCATAATCGCGAGCAAATTCTATAAAATACCGGAGTGTTTCAATTTTTTTTACTGATTGTTTTATATATGATAATTGCTCTTGTTCAACTGATGGTGGAACTGTCACGATATCACGAATCCGCATTCTTTTTGTAATATAATTATCTCCCATTAATTCAGCCCAGCGCTTCACCGCTTGAACAAGTGCCTGATGATTGTTCGCCTTATTTGGATAAACAATGGGCCTTACTCCTAAATGCTCCCAATGATATGTATTATCTCCTTGCGCAACAAATGCATAACGTTTTGTACTCGGTGGTAAACCTGTTGCTAAATATTTCATGACAGGATCATTATGACTATATCCGATGAATAACACCGTATAATTTGAAAATAAATCAACTAAAAATCTTCTTGCCCAACCCTCTGTTAAGTAAGCCCTTCCAAAATCGCCATCCGTTAATATTAAATTTTCTTTTTCCTGTTCTACATTGCCGTGTATATATGCTAAACCTTTAAACGCTCTACCTGTTGGAAGTGCAGGTGCGTAATATATATTAATATCTGGATTCATTTCCCGAATTACACTTGTAAAATGCTGATCAAAATTTGTAGTAACGATGCGAACATCAATATCATCTGAAAAAAGCCGTGGAATGGCATAGTGTAATGGATTCGGTTTTGAATTTTTCACATCAACAAGATCTTGTGCAACTTGATGTACATCTTTCGTCTTCGCAACTTTTCCAAGATAATAATCATGCGGTTCTGTATTTTCACGCTTTTCAACATATAAAGCTTCCGCAATTTCATCAACTAAATCATCGAAATTTGGTAAGTTTGATTTCCCTTTCATAGAAACTCCTGCTCCGACAAATAATACAAGCCTTCCTTGTTCAAGATTATCAAATAGTTCATCTGGAATTTCTACTTCTGAAGTAATCCACATTTGGATCCCCCCTTACCTAAAAATGTCATACACTCTCATTTTACTATAACATTTTTTGTTTATTTTTTTAATATTTCGACAAGATGTTCAACATGAAAAAATTTTATTTGCAACTATGTACATACATAAGAAATGTATGAACTTCTTGTTTTATACCAAAACTATATAAAAAACGGGAGGTGTGCAATTTGAGCAATTTTACGATTGTGCTTATCAAATTTATATCGTGTATCATTGCTTTTGCTATCGGACTTGATTTATTTTTTGATGCAACAATTGTTGATGTTATTTCCTTTAGCCTGTTTGTAACAATCGTTTCTTATATGTTTGTTGATAAAATCCTTTTGAATCATATTGGCAATTCCGCCGCTATTATGGCTGACTTTTTGTTAACATATTTAAGTGTGTGGATTTTCGGTAATATTTTATTGGACAATTATATGCAGATTGCATGGGGTAGTATTATATCCGCTATTGTCTTTACATTATCTGAAGTGTTTGTGCATCGTTTTTCTCATACGCATGAACGGCTCAATAATGAACGAATTAATATGAATGGCCGCTTCGCGTATGGAACTGAGTTTGCTGAAGAACAAAACATCTTAGATAAAGATAAGAAAAAATAAAAAAGAAGGATGTCATTATACTGGTAATGACATCCTTCTTTTACACTAACTATTCTTCCTTCCACCCTTTTACATCCACTGACATATGTACAATTACTTGAAAGCCTAAGCTACCTGTAGAGCCAACTGCAATTGAATATTGAGAAAAAACTCTCGAAATGCAGCATTTCATAAATGACCTCACATATGTACTAATTTCCCTTTAATCAAATCTGATGACACTTCTCTTTCCTCCCAAATCTAAAACTGTAGGTTTCGAATAAAGTTTGATCAAATTAATGCTATTAACCGTAATAGAAGAACAAAAGAAAAGAGCGTGTTTTGAAAAAAAGATTAATCAAAACATGCTCTTATAGTATTTAATCGGATTATTCTTTTATAAAAAAGATTGATCTTTTTTATAATCCTTCAATATTTCGGATATCAGGAATAATTGCATGAACTTCAACAACTTTAACCAAAAAACATTCCATTTTATAAAAAGTTTGTTTGAAGCTTTCGTAGAATTCTTTAATTGAAAGAGGTGAAGTTTCGTGACTTTATTCAAAGCAACAATAACAGAAAATAAAACCTAGCAACATAACGCTATGCTGCTAGGTTTTATAACGCTAAAAATTATCATCAGTTTTGTTTTTAAGATTTCTGTTTAAAAACTAAGAGGGTTATTTACTTTTCAACCACTTGGCTCTAACCAATTCTCTATCGTTTAATAGATTGTTCTTAGCTAGTTCATAACACACTAACCAAAAATCTTTTTGCCACTTTGTACAATCTTCCTCGTAATCCATAAGCATCTGAAGCATACAATATGAATCAGAAGGCTGAATATGAATCATATCATTTTTAAAAAATAAAGCTATGAGACCATGTTCAATAGATAGCAAGCAACCTTCATCAAATGAAATTGCAAAGTAAGCATAGTTATCCTTCGTATAGTCAGGTAAAATCTCAAATGTAGGAGTTCCTATATAAGGATGGATTTCTTCCATACTATTAAAAGTAATGGGACTAAAGGAATGATCATTTTCATTATATATCTCGTAACTCATTAAATCTTTACATTGCAATTCAAATAGACCCTTTAGTATATTTTCATAAACAATATCAAAGTGTTCCTTTAAATAACATAGCGTATTATAAGATTCTTTTGTTAAAGGTTGATTACTCTCTAAATACCCCTTTATCTCAATTTTTTTTTGTTCAAAAAACGAAACGGAACAATTTACGTTTATAGACCCATCCCAACAGTCGTATTTTTCAGAAAAGTTAAAACCTTCCACTTTATATACCACCATTCACACCTACCTAATTAAATTTTATTATTCATAATTAACGCCCTCTTATTATGTCACAACCGAAGCATAGCGGAGGGCGTAGTATAATTGTAATTAATCTACAAAATGGAAAGCAATTTTTAATCTTGAAAAATTGCTATAATCCTTATAAAACCCATCAAAAATAAATAACACCCCTTTAAATACTAAATCCAAAGGGTAGAGCTGTATATATACCTTCTTGAACATCTATTACTACCAAAGCTTTCTTCATCACACATCGCTCCCCTTTTTAATGTAGATTTATATATATTAATAATATGTAACTTTAATAAAATTAAAATCACTACATACCTTTATCGTCTATACTCCATCATCCAGCAATCTTCTAGCTTCCCTTCATGAAGTTCATGTTTTATTAACCTTTTTATCTTTTGAAATCCACACTTTTCATAACAACAAATCGCACGTTCATTGCTCACTCTTGGATCCATCGCAATTGCTTCTGCCCCTAACTCATCGGTGATATATGTAATTGCTGCTTTCACAAGCTCTGTACCGATTCCCTTATTCCAATATGCTGTGTCCCCAATAAATTGGTCCATCCCACATATATTTTGATTTTCTCTATATCCATATAACTTTTTCCATTCTGAATCGATCAGGTAAATTTGTATATAACCAATCGGTTCTTCAGCATGTTCTACTAAACATCTTTTCTCAGCACTCTTTGGGTCATGAATAAAATGAGTACGAACTTGCTCTGGAGATTGCGGATTATCTCTGCCTTCGTAATACTGTAAAACTTCTGGATTTGTTAACCATTTTGAAATGGTATTCACATCATCTTCTATAACATATCTAATCGATAAACTCCCTTTTTGAAATAACATATTTCACCTCTCTATACATAACATTATAATATTCTAGACTCCTTGAATTAACTCCTCTTATTAGCTAGCGAGTATGATTTAGAGAAAAATTTTAATATATGTATATAAAACCGTCTTGCTATCATACCTTCGTATAATTTCCACTACAAAAAAATACTACTATTGTTGGATGTTATAGAACCTTTACTTTAGTAATCTGTAGATATCAAACTAACGTAGGAGGAATCAAGATGTCTAAAGGTTATGATTCAAAAGAACATCAACAAGAAGAAATACATGCAATCCGGCAAACGATCACCGAAATGGAAATTGCATTTAATACACATGATGCGGATGAATTAGATCGCTACTTCACTTTAAATGCCACATGGGTCAATGTATTTGGCAAGCGGCTTTCAGGTTGGAAGCAAATCAATGAGACACACAAAGTTCTTTTACCAGGACCTCTTCGGGACTCATACGCTTGTTATACAGTTGAAAGTATTAACTTTATTCGCTCTGATGTAGCTATCGCACATATTAGACAATACCCAACAACCTCTGAAGGAAAAATAATAGAAGATGAGCAAGGGAGCCTTGCTGTTTATGTGATGGTTAAAGAAAAAGAAACATGGAAAATTGCTGCTGGGCAAAATACGCTTGTTCAATAGCTCTTCCCATATTCCCTATTTAAACTGGAGGTTTCAACTTATGTCTCAAGTAACTCTGAAAAAAATAACTTCTGACAACTGGCGAGAGGCTCTCACGCTTTCTGTAAATATTGAACAACAAAAGTTTGTTTCTGAAGTTACACCACCTGTTGCTATTGCACTTGCTAAAGCGTATATTAGGCCGGATGATAGAATGATTGAACCTTTTGGAATTTATCATAACGAGAAAATGGTTGGTTTCTTTAATCTACATTACGAACTAGATTGTCAAAAGGACTTTTGGCTGTTTCATTTTTTTATCGACAAAGGACATCAAAGAAAAGGATTTGGAGCCGCGGCAATAAAAGCGTTAATTAACCATTTAAAAATCGTTCATCCATCTTGCCATCGTATTCGCTTAACTGTGCATCCTGAAAATGATTCGGGTCAAAAATTCTATTCTAATCAGGGGTTTACCGATGATGAAATTCTCACATACGGTGAACTAACCTATTCCTTGTATCTTTAGAATTTTTTTAGCATAATAACGAACAAAGAGTGCCATAAAAATCTCTAAAGACACTCTTTGTTCGCGTGAAGCACTATAGGTTATATCGGACTGTCTTTAAATCTCAAATACCAATATATTGCAACTTCATCATTTTGCTCATGAATGCCTTTATATACAAGAAAATCAAAGCCTCCTATAACAAAGCCACAACTTTCATAAAATTTGCATGCTTTAACATTATTGTTCTGTGTCTCCAGCATGATTCCTGGCATTTCACAAGCTTGCGCCCAATGCTTTGCCTGCTCAATTAATTTCCTACCAACTCCAAGTTGTCTAAACTGCTTATCTACTTTTATATCTTCCACGTAAGCAAAACCATTCCAGTTTCTCTTTACTATAATCATTCCAATTATTTGGTGATTCATAAACGCCAAATAAATTATCTTATCTGGATTATTAACATATTCACTATAATCTAAATCATTCTCTTGATCCTCTTTATATATATCTTCTGAATAATTTTTCTCATAGCTTTGTATTTCTTGCACGGTGTATTCTATTCGTTGATCCATCGCTGCTAATGAAAGGAATAGCTTAGAATCAACCGTAAAACTATCATCAATTTCAGGAATTCCATTCAAATCATGTATTTCTAGTTTTCTAATAAAAATGTCCATCCTTATCTCCTCAAAGTAAAGTAAAATATAATATATTCCTCATACTAAATATTTATAGCAATTGCTGCAATGAATAAACTAACTATTATTAGAAAAGACGTACCAATCATTGCTCCTCTTAGATGTATCTTATAATCTTTATATCCCTTCATCCCTTCTGTACTAGGAATAACAACAAATCTCGGGGTAATCCAACAAAATATAAGCCAATCTATAATGAGTAAATCAACCAAGTTAAAAATCATTAAAATTCCAAAAGAATGCAAGAAAGCATCTATAAACAATAATTGCTCATATCGCTGAAGTACGCAAGCTGAAGGTGGATTGAAAGCTATTAAAGAACAGCTTCCTGATTATATTAGTTATTTTATGATTCGCGCTTATATACAAATGAACAAATAATAACTTTTATAAAGTCATTCCGCTTTACACGATATGAATGATTCGTATAGAATATAATCGATCTTTATCTCATGTCACTTCTAATTTATCCAGATTTTTAATACGCTAATGAATGAGAGGGATTTGAAAGGGGTGTAAGGTATGAATAAACTAATATTTAAACAATTTGCGATGACAAGAAGTTATTTTATTAAAAACGTAGAATCATTTTCGAAGGAAATAACAAATGTACAGCCAGACGGTTTTAACAATACGATCCAATGGCATATCGGCCATGTATTAACGGTTACTGAACAGTTTATGCTCGGCTTTCCACATAAAACGACGCATCTTCCTGCAAATTATATCGAATTATTTGGAAACGGTACAAAGCCGGCTGATTGGAAGGGAGATGTACCTACCGTAGATAAACTCATTATAGAGTTGAAAGATCAATTAGTTCGTCTCCAACAAATTCCTGCTGAACAGTTAAATGAAACGCTGGAAAAATCATTTATGGGATTGGAAACCTTTGGAGAATTAGCCGGCCTTACATTAATGCATGAAGCAAATCATTTGGGGCAAATTCAAGCGATGAAGCGCATTATTGAACACGCGGGACTAAAGAACTAACAAAATCCAAAAAATAATTTGATGACTTTCAAAAGGAGTTATTCTCACATGAGATAGCTCCTTTTGATTTTGCAAAAACACTTATATGATTCTTTTTGATTTAATGTTCAAAAAAACCAACAAATAAAATTGACATAGGGAAAATGACAAGATTTTATTTCGAAAAAATAAAAATAGTGGTGCTGTAAACTTGCGTGACTAAAACCTTTTCCACTGTGAACTGTATTAGCAGCCATCCCCATTTGCGTAGCAATTTGTGCTGCCGTTTGAAAATCACTTAATTTTAGCTTGATGGGTCTGAGCAGTCATCCGTATTTCTTGACATATCATTTCAAACTTCATAAAGTGAAACTCTAATCGTTGTTTTTCATCTTCACTGATTATTAGCCCACAATACTTAATTAACTTATATAAATTTATATAGGAATAGGACAGGTGAAATAAATGAAAATCGAACATATAGCTATTTGGGTAAATGATTTAGAGGCAATGCGCACTTTCTATACACAATACTTTAATGGAGAGGCAAATTCTTTATATCACAATAAAGCTAAACACTTCGAATCTTATTTTATTACTTTTGAATCTGGAGCACGCCTTGAAATTATGCGAAAGAAAGGAATAGAAGATAAACCTAGTTCTAACCTAACTGGATATGCCCATATCGCTTTCTCTGTTGGTAGTGAAGAAAATGTGAATCAACTAACCAAAGCATTAAAAGAAGCTGGATATCCTGTATTAAATGGACCACGTTTCACTGGAGATGGCTATTATGAGAGCGTAATTAGTGATCCAGAAGGAAATCAAATCGAAATAACTATCTAGCATAACTTTTCAATATATAAGTTAAAAAATAATATAACAACCAAAAACCGTTCGAAAATTTTGAACGGTTTTATTATCTAATACTGTCGCATTAAAAAAGTTTGATCATTACAGAAATGCTAGTTCTATCGTGTTCCTTAATGACAATACTGGTGTACTAATCTCTTTAGATGTTCTATGTTTTCTGAAGATACTTTTTCTGACAATCTTGCCCCAGCAATAATAGGAGCCCACTTTATAACTTCATCCCTTGATAAACCAGCATTTTTGCAATATATACGTAAATACATTTCAGCCAACTCTACTGAAGCCTGGGCATACAACAAATATGTTCGGTAGACATCGGCACGAATATCTCCCGCGTTAGCATCCACCCAATCAATAATTTTCACATTATCATTACTCAAAATCAAATTAAATGGATGAAAATCCCCATGACATAGCCTAGGTTCAAATACCATTGAATCCAATTTTCTTAACAATTTACCCTTTTGTTTCTCATCTAGATTCTGTACTGATTCAATTTGACGACGTAGCTTTTCTGACATCGGTTCAAGTAAATCCGAATCAACAACAACAGCATGCACCTTTTGTTGTGCATTAACACAAATACCTATGTAATGCTCCGCTCGTTCCATATTATGAATTAAGAGATCACCTACTGTTTTCCCTTTTACATATTCCATTATAATTGCTTGCCTACCCTTTATTTTTGTGACTTCTAATACCTTTGGGACTTGAATCCCACATGAATAAGCGTATTCTTGTTTCTTTGCTTCATATAACGATTCTGTATTTGGAAAGTGTTTTTTAAGCACTTTCACAATTTTATTATCATAAAGATATATCTTTGCTGTATTCCCAATAGCTATCGGATTACCTAGGTTCAATTATTTTCTCTCCTTACAATATAGTGAATTTTTATATTTTAACGAGATCTTTTCTAATGCAATATATACAGTTTTTTTCATATTTCATTATTCTCCCTTAATCACTTCTATCAGTGTAATCGGAGAAGAACCAAGATCCATTCCTATTAGATCCTAATAATCGATCGGAAAATTCAGACTTTAATAACCTTAAATTGGACACTTCTTCTTATTTTGACTTCCATATTCAATCTACGACGTTTTTTCTTCATCCCTTTTACTTCATTACTATATTCATAGACAGTTTTATATCATCCTAAATAATATGTAAAAGGCTAAATCCATACATCGAAGCAACTACAAAAATGATTGTCCATACCGCTAGACTGACTGTCATCCAACTTATGACGTGTGTCTTGTTAGATCCAAATGTTAAAGCTAATACGGCTGCAATATCAGTTCCTACGAGAATGGGAGCAAGCAATGCCAAACCAGGAATACCATATCGTTCCCATATTCGCCTTGATCTAGTTTCTTTTTTAGAAGGTGTTGTTATACCTTTTTTTAACTTTCTTGCCGCTTGCCATTTTGCATACTGCTTAAAGAAGAATCCCAATAATAGAACCAAGATAAGATTCCCTGCAAATGCAGTCACCCCTACTGCAAATGGTTGCAATCCCCATGCGATACCAAGTGGTACAACGATTGATACATCCATCCATGGAGCAAAAGCTAATAGAAATAAAACGACATATTGCCACATTTCACCTGCATTTTGAGCCCACTCTAGCATATTGTTTCATCCCCTTTTTTCTTTAGATTAAATACGATTTAAAATAAGAATAGTAGTTAACCAATAGACCATGTATTGGCCTGCACCTAATACACCAATGCACAGTAATGGAACAAAATTATGTTGAGAAAAGAAGAAGAAGATCCCTGCCGTTACTGGAAGTGCAACGCTATAGTAAATATATACATTTCGGCAAGCCTTATAAGTTACCCACTGCTGCCCTTCATCTATTTCACGAAATTCGGATGGTATAAAGCTAAATAATCTAATCTTATCATCCGAATTCTTTCGATTATAAAGCTTTGTGAGAATGAACCAGAAAACAGTAACCGTCACTAGAATCCAAAAACATAATCTAGCTAAAACGACCTGTGTACTCATAAGAGAAAATAGTAAAAATGCAATAATCAAAACAAATATACCGGCCCCTATAAGCGGAGATTTTAAAACCTGTTTCATTATAATCATTCCTTTCCCTTTAAATAAAAAACATCTTCTACTGTAAGTTGAAACGCGGCAGCTATTTTTAACGCCATGGTGACAGAGGGAGAATAATCACCTTTTTCAATTAACCCAATTGTCTGCCTCGTCACTCCAATTGCATCAGCCAAGTCTTGCTGAGTCCACCTAAATCTTGCCCGTAATTCTCTAACTCTGTTTTCAAGCATCCTAACTTCACTTCCCTCCTTTTCAAACACTCTCATTGTAAATCATTACCAACAAAATGTAAATAATCATTTGCATTTTGTAATAAATAATTGCTCAAAAACTATAAAACAACACCATCTATAAAATGGTGTTGTTTCGTTTAAAGATCAAGTTAGTCAATTTTATACTTACTTCTTTTCCATAATTGCAAAGTAATTTTTCTCATGATCAGCAAAATTAAATGCTCTACCAGACGGCATATTTACAAGTTCTCCAACTGTAATTTCTTTCTCTACAAACTCTTTATATAATTTATCGATATCTTCAGTGAAAAACAACATGGATGGTGTACTAAGATTTAATTCAGGCTGCATCTTCGCAATTAATTCTTTATTATGTAGAACCATACTCGTTTCTGCTTTCTCTGTTGGCGCGATTTCAACCCATCTAAATCCTTGACCGTTATCTTCATCAGCAACTAAGTGGAAACCTACTTTTTCTGTCCAAAATTGCACAGCCTCATCTTGATTATTTACATATAGCATAATTTGACCAACTTTATGAATCATCATCTTCTCTTCCCTTCTTCTACTTCAACTTCAATTGTATTAAGCATATACGAACTAGCGTTCTTTTTAAAGTTTTTTTATGGTAAACTTTCACTTCAAACATTTTCACACACTGTTTTTATCTCTTTCTTACTATCTTGAGATGAGGGTTACCAAATAAATAATAGCATCCTTAAACATCTTAACCATAATTATATTATGTAAATAGTGTTATTGTATTGTATCTTCCTTTTAACATGTGGCTCTTAATTTATTCCCTCTCTTTCTCTTCATATATATTTCTAGCACACTACAAATAAGTGCCAAAAAGAAAATAAATGCTCCTATTAAAAAAGTTTTATTAAAACTACGAATAACCCCGTATTTATATTTTCATTTAATTTGTTCGTAGAGTTTATTTCCTTCCTCTGATTCCATGCTTACATATTTCTTCTCATCACTTGTTTGTATTACGTGTAGTATTTTTTGTTTTTCAAAGTCTGTTTGATCGCCTTTTTGAATCATCGCTTTCACTTGTTGCTTTATTTCTTCTTTTTCGATAGATAATTGATGATTTAAAATCACCACTAATATCGCTACACCTACTATACTTCCTACTGTTCTAGAAATATTAGATATACTTGACGCAATACCTGATTTTTCGGTTGGAACACTTAAAACGGCAGTTGTTGTCAATGGAGCAAGCGTACACCCTGCACCAAAACCTACAACCACGAGTCGCCAAATATAATCCCAATTTGAAAAGCCTGATTCCATATGACCAAATAAATACGAAGCGATTATAAATGCGATAATTCCTATAATACCGATAACACTACTTCCATGTTTTGCAGCAATGGGTGTCATAATCGCGGTAACTACCATTGATACTATCGCAAGTGTACTAATAATCATCCCTGATTGAAGCTCGCTCATTCCATCTACTTGAACTAAATAAAATGCAAAAATAAATAAAAAGTTCATTAAACCCATGCCTACAAAAAATAATGAAAGATTTGAAAACGAAAACTCTTTATATGAGAATAAATATAGGGGTAACATCGGATTTTTACTTTTCTTTTCAATAAAGATAAACAATATAAAGCTTATAAAAGAAATAACAAAGAGAAGACTTACACTTAGCGGACTTAAACTCGAGTTATTTACTTGTATCAGAGCGTATACAAGTAAAAACAATGCACATGATGAAGTAACCATACCTGCCCAATCTATTTTAGAACTAGCTGTATGATCATATGATTCTTTAATAAAAAGCAAGACGAAGAGTAAGGATAGAATACCGACTGGAACATTAATAAAAACTACCACTTTTTGAACTTAATTCACCTTTCACATCATAGTTAACTACAGATTTCCATATTTGAATATATACTTCATTCACAATATCCTCTACATCCTGCTTATCTACTACTAAAAAAGCTACTGTTCTACAAATATTTTTACATGTAAATTCATAAATAACCTGAAAGGCTTGTTGATCTCCAAAGGCCATTCTCTGTAACCATTCCTTTAGTTCTATTTCATCCAATTCTCGTTCCCCTCTCACGTTTTAAACAATCTTTCACACTATATTCGCTCGTTTCTCACAAAAGGTTCATTTTAGTATTACAATAAAGAAGGAACAACTCATGTAAGTTGTCCCTTCTTTATACACCGTTAAAATATCAATCTAACAAAGCGATTTATCGCCCAACCTCCAACTAAACCAACGCGCATGGCCATCCGTTTCTCCAACAGTTTCATTGTATTCTTTCCCATTCATAAAATAATCAAGATGAAGATCTCTATCCCACATATTGTTATAAAGATGGAAAACATCCCGTTTCGCACCAATTTCTTTCACTTTATCTATTAATTTATGTTTTACACTCTCTGGTATTTGATTCGCCACATGTGTGTGGAAAATACAAATTACTGCATCCTCTGAGATTTGTTCCGCAATTTCTGAAAGAAGAGCTACTCCATCCCCTTCTATCAGTTTCACAGATTGTTCTTTTAAACAAGCTGCTGCGTGATCAAACATTTCAAGTCGTTCTTTATGCTCAGGCCAAATAAGTGAGCGTAACCATAAATAATCTTCCTCATTATTTAAATCATTTATATGTAAATCAAGTCCGATTCTTTCTACGACAGGTGGACTTTGTTGTAAGAAAAATGGCTGATTCTCCCCTTTTATTTCTGATTTCAAATGAACTTTAGAGTCTTTATTTCCAAACACCTCGCCTGTTCCATAAGAATATCTATATTGATCCCAGAACAGCTGCAGGCCCGCACTTGTCCCAATTTCAATTAGCGCTAAAGGCTTATTCACTTTATTAAACATATAACAAAAACTCGGATATAAATATGTACATCGTCTTACTTCGTTTGTCTGCACTAGCTTTGTTTTTAAAATATTGATTATCTCTTCCCTATGAATCTGACAAAAATCTTTAAAATGTTGAAAAGCATGTTCTAGATTTTTTTCTGGAACAGAAACAAGGCTACCATAGTATTGTTTTAATACATGATTATTCCCTTTCAGTAATAAATAGTGAACGGCACCAAGTAATAAGTTAGGAGTTGGCTGACCAAGTTGTGCGTGTGACGCTAATGTAAGGATTTCCTCATCTTCTGAAATTTCCAATGATAAATGTTCGTATAAATCGCTCGATCCTTTACCTTCTTTTATAGAAAAATTTCTAAATAAGTTGGAGATTTGTTCTTGTGTAAGCAAATCGATTCCTCCAATCACATAATTTAATATTCAGAATAATTTTAACATAAATACAATTATTAGGACATTTCTACTTATTCTGCTAAAAAGACTTATCCTTCAAGATAAAAGGAGGTAGCAAGTTGAATAGAAATATAACCTATACTTTCCTCATATTAATCACATTTCTTATTAGCTGTTCAAAAGAGCAATCCTTTTATATGTACTTCCATGAAAAGATGCAAAAAATGTATTTTGGACAAAAGAATAATTCCTACACTCTCATTCATACAGAAATGAATGTTTCACAAGAAAATGATGCCGTAGCAATATTTACAGAGCATAACCAGCAAGGTGAACAAATATTTATTGCTTATTTTGAAAAAGAAAATGGCAAATGGAATTGGATAAGAACTACAGGAACTGAATGGAATAGCCCCGTAAGATGGACTTCCATGCATCAAATCCCTTACATTTATGCTGGAACAATTCGTGATAACGCTATTACTAAAGTTTATGTCGGGAACAAAAATGCAAAAATCATTACTGTTGAAGGAACGAAAAGGTTTTGGTATGTCGTTAGTAATACAGAATGGGCTGAGGTTAGAATTGAAAAAGGTGATGGTACACAAGAAGCAGTTGGACAAATTGACGAAGAGATTCTAAAAGATTGGCATAATAAAAACGTCCGATAAAAATACCGGACGTTTTTCATTTCAACATTAAAAATTATACTTATCAATATTATCCTTCGTAAATACAACTCTTTCTGGTAATACAATGATTCCATTTCCATCTGCTTCGTAGTCATAACCTTGAATAGAATTCGGTTCCACCTTTACTTTACCTATATTCGGAACTTCAAAGCTATCGCCAACTTTTAATTTCTTTCCTTTTACCACAATTTCATTTGCAACATAAGTTGCAAGTGCGCCTTGTTGTTTTACATCCCATAATCCAAATTGCTGAACAGTTCCACGTTTTACATAATCACGCATTACGTTTGGAGTTGAAAATCCCGTCACAACTACCTTTTTATCCATTTTTAAGTTTTCAGCAGCTTGTGCCATTGCTGGAAGTGCCGTTGCATCCGGACAAATGACCGCATTAATATCTGGATACGTTTTTAAAATGCTTTCTCCAACCGATAATGATTTTTGTGCATTATTCTCTCCGTACTGCGTCGTTACAATTTCCCAATTTGGATATTTTTCTTTTATTATCTCTTTTGCTTTTGTTACCCACTGATTTTGATCTGTTACAGTCGGACTTGAATAAAAGAATGCTACTTTTCCTTTATCTCCAATTTGTGATGAGGTCATTTGAATTAATAAATTTGCCAATTGCTCCGGTGTTCCTTGGCTTATATAAAATGAACGATCTTTCGGATTCACATCAGAATCCCATGTTAAAACTGTCATTCCCTTTTTCTTTGCTCTCTGTAAGGATTGCGTCAGACCATCAACCGATGTAGATGAAACCATTAACGCATCATAGTTTTGATTAATAAAATTATTTATATATTTCACTTGTCCTGATACACTCGCCTCTGATGGCCCATCATATTTCACTTGCACCCCTAATTTATCTCCCATTTCTTTTGCCCCTTCACCACCTGATGTAAAGAAGCCAACCCCTGTCAATTTCGGAATGAATGCAAATTTCACATCATCTGCTTTTTTCTTGTCTGCTGTTTTGCTAGAACATGCAATTAAACCGATAATACAAACACATATAATGATAAAGATCCCTAGTTTTCTTTTCATGACATTTCCCCCTTATGCAATTTCCTTCTTTTCCACATAGTGAGTTGCTGTAACTTGAAATGCCTAATAATAACAGAGAGGATCAGTATAATGCCAATAACTACATTTGACTGTTCGTTCGTTAAACCTGTCATTTGTAAACCGTACTGCATCATTCCAATAAATATACTTGCTAGTACTGTTCCAAGAATACTTCCTTTTCCCCCAGTGATGAGTGTCCCACCTAATACAACTGCCGTAATAACCGGCAGAATTGTCTCGCTTCCAATATCAGCTCGAGCTGAGCCAAAATATGCTGTTAAAAAAGCCCCTCCTAATCCACCTCCTAACCCAGAAAGAATATAGGAAATAGTTACTATTTTTTTTGTTCGAATACCAGAATATTTAGCTGCCTTTTCATTCGCACCTGTCAACAAGACATAACGTCCGTACCTTGTTCGATGAAGTAAGAGTGTAAACAAAACAGTCAAAACGAAAAGTAACCATACTAAATTAGGAATTCCCATAAAACTTCCATTTGCAAGTTGCACGTAAGAATCCGGTAAACCACTTATCCCTTCATATCCACTGGCATTTGAGCCACCCGAGATAACAAGTGCAATTCCTGAATATAAAAACATCGTTCCAAGTGTAACAACAAGAGGTTCTATCTCTGTCGTTTTAATAATCACCCCGTTGATACAACCCGCTAGACAACTGATAAACAAGGAAATAATTACAGCTAAAATAACCGGAATTCCATTCATCCAGAGTACACCAATAAGAATGGAAGTAAGCCCCATAATCGATCCTACAGATACATCGATTCCACCTGTTATAATTACAAAAGTCATTGGAATTGCGGCAATCGTAATAAAAACGAAGTCATTCATACTGAAAAGTAAATTACTAATATTTAAAAAATCACTGTTTAACAAACCAAAGAGAATGAACTCTATAATAAGTAATACAATAAGAACTCCTTCCCATCTTAAAAATCCACGTGCATACTTCATAGATTCATCCTTCTTTCTTCCAACTGTCTTATTCCCTTCCATTTTTTTAAGATGCTGTCTAATATAATAATAAGTAACAGTAAGAATCCTGATATAGCACTATTCCAAAAAGCAGGTATTTTTAAAAAGACTAGTGAACTACTTATAACTTCTAAAAAAATCGCTCCCAGTGCTGCTCCAAATATAGAACCTGTTCCACCTTTTAGATGAATTCCGCCGAGAACAGCGGCAGCAATTACTTGTAACTCGATTCCTGTACCAGTTTGATTTGGCACAAAGCCGATATTCATAACAAATATGCACCCTGCAACCCCTGCGCTCATCCCAGAAATAATAAATGCATATATTTTCACCTTGTCTACCGGTATTCCAATGAGGCGTGCTCCGTCTTCGTTATCTCCGGCAGCATAAAAATATCTTCCAAAAGGTGCTTTCTTTAAAAAGATATATAATAATAGTAAAATAGCCAAAATGATCCATACTGTAACTGGAAGCCCTAGTATCATGACAGAAGACATCTGTTTATAAGACTTAGGAATATCTTCAATCCATTTGCCACCTGTATAGATCAACATCGCTCCTCTAATAATTCCTAACATTCCTAATGTCATAATAATTGCCGGTACACGAAACTTCGTAACCCCAACGCCATTTATCATTCCAATCACAGCTCCAAGCAAGATTGCAACAATGATTGAAATTAAGATGCTATTACCATTTGTCAAAAACATCCCACAAATTGCTGCACTTAATCCCATAATAGAACCGACTGAAACATCAATATTTTTAGTAAATAATACGAATGATTGACCAATAGCTAGTATGACTAAAATAAGACTTGATTTCATAATTAAAGAAAGCGAACTAAACTGAACAAAACTAGGATTAATAATTCCTACGAGGGCTATGTAAATAAGTAATAAAATAATAATGGATGTTTCATGCATTTTAACTATATTTAAAAAACGTTTCATTCCGTTACACCTTCCCTTCCCACATATGCAAGGCGTGTAACTTCATCTATACAAACTTCTCCTTTCTCTAAATGTGAAACAAGTTTTCCATTCCTCATCACATATACCCGGTTTGCTAATTGAACAATTTCTTCTACATCTGAGGAAATTAATAAAATCGCAAGCCCTGATTGTTTTAAACCTTGAATTGCCTCATATACTTCTAATCTTGCTTTTGCATCAATCCCGCGCGTTGGTTCATCAAGAATAATTAATTTAGGTTCACAAGCAAGATATTTTGCTAATACAACTTTTTGTTGGTTTCCACCTGATAAAGATGTCATTTTTTCATCTACATTGGAAACAACTATCCGAAACTTATTCATATACAACTCCGCTAAAGCGCTTTCTTTTTTACACTTTAAAAAGAATGGGCTCATTCGGTGTAAAGAAGCTGCCGTTATATTTTCTTTAACAGACCGAATTGAAAAAATACCATTCCCTGCCCTATCCTCTGGAACATATACCATCCCTTTATCTAATCGTTTGCTCGTAGAACACCTTGCAATTGACTCCCCTTCTAATAAAATATCCCCTGACCGTATGGGCCTTATCCCATATAACACTTCTGCTAATTCCGTTCTACCCGATCCAACAACACCAGCAATCCCTACAATCTCTCCAGCATGTACATTTAGTGATATATTCTGAAATGCATAACTCGACAGATTTGTTACCTCTAATACTTGTTGAGAAAGTTTCATCGTTTCTTGAGGTGCCACTTTCTTCTTCTCTTGTTTATAATCTTTTGGCAATAATCCCTCCATTAGCATGTCGTATGTATAATCTGATACATCCCCTTGACTCACTATCATTCCATCACGCAAAATAGCTACTTTATTCGCAATCTCAAAGATTTCCGGAAAACGATGTGTAATATAAATCATTCCGATTCCCTTTTCTTTTAAGTCTTTTATCAGCACAAAAAGACTCTTTATTTCATGAGTTGTTAATGTCGATGTTGGCTCATCTAAAATAAGAATCTCTGCTTCTCTTATTAACCCTCTTAATATTTCTACTAATTGTTGCTGTGCAATTGATAATGAACTTCCAATTGCACTCAGTTCTATGTTCCACCCTAAACTTTTTATCAAATCTTTTATCTTTGTACGAAGTTCCTTCTTCTTTGCTTTTATTCCGATACATATATTTTCTTCAATTGTCATATGAGAAAAAATTAACGGTTCTTGTGGAATTAAATAAATACCATTTAAATGTGCTTCCGCTGGATTAGAAAAACTTTGCACTACTCCCTTTACATACATCTCCCCAGCATCATAAGAGTATAAACCTGTTAATATTTTCATCAATGTTGATTTCCCAGCACCGTTTCCGCCAACTAAAGCATATACATCGCCATAGTCTAATTCTAAATTCACTTCTTTTAGTACCCTTTGTTCTGAGAATGATTTACTCATTTGCCTCACTTTTAATAAGGGGGCATTCTCCACATCTTGTCACCTGCCTTTATACAGAACAATTTTTGAGAAAATGATTTTTTGTTCTACTTGTTTTGTAGCATTGTATATCCCTTTTTTCATATCTAGAACAAATTTTTCTTGAACACAATTACTACTTCTATCGGTATAAACAAAAAAATAAGCACATATGTTTAAGCATCGGTCAATTGTTGAAAGGGATGAAGAGAATGTCACAGTTGAACTTTGAAGAAAATTTGTTAACAAAAGTAGCCTGGTATTACTATAAAGATCATTTAACGCAGCAGGAAATCGCTTCTTTGCTTCACATTTCACGAAATAAGGTCGTACGGTTATTAGATAAAGCTCGATCTGAAGGTGTCGTTACATTTCATGTAAAAGGTACGGGTTTACATTGCTTAAGCATTGAACGTGAACTAATTAAAAGATTTCATTTAAAAGACTCTTTTATTATCCCTACGCTAATGGAAAATTCCCCTTCTTCTTTAGGGAAAGCTGCAGCGCAATATGTAGAAACACATTTACAACAAGGAGATTTACTCGGCATTGGTTGGGGGGAAACGATATCAAAAATGTTAGAAAACATCCATTTTGAAGCATCTATACAACTTTCAATCGTTACTCTTACAGGTGGTGTAAATCATTACCTTCCTAGAAAACAAAACTATCTCAATCACATGCAAGGCGAACTTCATATCATTCCTACGCCATTTTTAGCATCCACAACCGAAATGGCACAAAGTATCCTTTCCGAACCAGCCGTTAAAGATATGCTACATGTCGCTTCACTTGCTAATACAGCAATAGTTGGTATTGGTGGTTTATCTCATGATGCAACCATTGTAAAAGAAGAAAAATTAACGCTTCGTGAAATGACCTATATACGAAGTCAAAATGGTGCCGGAGATATTCTAGGACAATTTTATAATACACATGGAGAATTACTAGAACTTCCCCATCACGACCGCCTAATTGGTACACCTCTTTCAGCTCTTCAAAAGATGAAACACGTAGTCGGTGTAGCTGGCGGTGAAGAAAAAATAGATGCAATTTACGGAGCCTTAAAAGGTAGATTCATTCATACATTAATTACCGATGAGGACACAGCACTCTCCCTATTGAGAAAGGAAGGTGAATCATAATGTCTTCTCTATTAGCTTATGACGCGGGTACTGGTAGTATCAGGGCCGTCCTTTTCGATTTACAAGGAAATCAGCTTGCTGTGAGTCAAAAAGAGTGGGTTCATAAACCCGACTCTCGTTATCCTGGTTCTGTGAATTTTGATGTGATAGAGAATTGGAAACTCGTTCAAGAATGCACAAAAGATGTACTTCAAAAAAGCAACATATCCCCTTCTTCTATTAAAGGGATTAGTGCAACAAGTATGCGCGAAGGATTTGTTTTATATGATAAAAGTGGGCAAGAAATATGGGCATGTGCGAACGTTGATGGCCGTGCTTCTTCTGAAGTAAGTCAATTAAAACAGATCCGCTCCCATCTTGAAGAAGATTTATATATGAAATCAGGGCAAACTTTTGCACTTGGCGCTCTGCCTAGGCTACTTTGGATTCAAAAACATCAACCAGATATATATGATAAAATCTATTCCTTTACAATGTTAAACGATTGGATTTTATATAAATTGTGCGGGGTATTACAAATAGACCCTTCCAATGGATGTACATCTGGTATTTTTGATTTAGAAAATAGAACTTGGGATAATTCGATTGCTGAGCAATGCCGTCTAAACTTATCATTTTCTCCAAATGTAAATGAAGCGGGGACAGTTATTGGTAATATCACAAAACAAAGTGCAGAACTAACAGGTTTACATGTAGGAACACCGGTAGTTGCTGGGGGCGGAGATGCCCAGATGGCTTCACTCGGTTCGGGAGTCGTACATCCTGAACAAACATTTATTTGCGGAGGGAGCTTTTGGCAACAAGAAGTAAATATAACAAGTCCAAAAACAGATTCAAATGCTCGTATTCGCATCAATTGCCACGCTATCCCTACACTTTGGCAATATGAAACAATCGCTTTTTTCCCCGGGCTTGTGATGAGATGGTTTCGAGATGGTTTTTGCCAAGAAGAACAAGAACTTGCTACTAAACTAGGTGTAGATGCTTATGAATTATTAGAGGAACAAGCAAAACATGTGCCAGTCGGATCATATGGCATTATTCCTATATTTTCAAATGTAATGAACTACATTTCATGGCGCCATGCCGCACCTTCTTTCATTAATTTAAGCTTAGATGCTAATAAATGCGGAAAGAAAGAACTGTTCCGTGCACTCGAAGAAAATGCTGCATTTATAACACTTGGAAATTTAAAATTAATAGAATCATTAACAGGAAAGTTCCCTTCTGAAGTGATATTTGCTGGGGGTGCTGCCAAAGGCAAGCTCTGGCCCCAAATTGTTGCGGATGTTCTCGGAATTTCTGTTAAAGTACCAGTTGTAAAAGAAGCGGCCGCCTTAGGAACAGCAATTGCGGCAGGAGTTGGTGCTGGAATATATGACTCTATGGAAACAATCTCTCAGGAATTTGTAAAGTGGGAAAGCACCTATGAACCGAATGCTGAAAATTATAAATTATATCAAAATTTCTATCAAACGTGGAAATCTGTTTATGAAAAACAACTCCCGCTAGCGGATGAAGGCTTCACATCACATATGTGGATTGCACCAGGTGCACTGTAACACATTCATAAAGGAGTGAACAATATGCTCAAAGTAAATGAAGAGGATTTCTCCTATCGCTTTGGTAACAACGGCCCAAAATATTTAATAAAGGGCCCTAACATTGACCTTGGCATTGTAGTCATTCAGCCTGGGCAAGAGTTTCAAAATCATTATCATACTACATGCGAAGAAATTTTTTATGCCCTAGAAGGTGAAATTGATTTCTATATTGATAATGAAAGAGTTCCTGTAAAACAAGGTGACGTCTTGCAAGTTCGCCCTCATGAATCTCACTATCTTATTAACCACTCAGATCAAATCTTTAAAGCTGTTTTTATTAAGTCACCACATTTACAAGAAAAAGATACTGTACAAACAGAAAATCCAAATTTAACGAAGGAGTGATTCACAATGACTTGGGGATTTCAAAATCGATTAAATACGATTCTGCCTGATGGAAAAGCAGTTATGTTAGCAATTGATCACGGTTACTTTTTAGGTCCAATTCATGGATTAGAACAACCATTAGAAACAGTAAAAAACTTACTTCCCTATACAGATTCTCTCTTTTTAACAAGGGGTGTACTCAATTCCTGCATTCCTAAAGACTGCAAAACACCAATGGTTTTACGTGTTTCAGGCGGTCCAACTGTCGTTGGTAAAGATTTAGCAAACGAGACCATTGTTACACCAATTAAAGAAGCACTGCGGCAAAATGTAGTCGGAGTTGGTGTATCTGTTTTTGTCGGTTCAGAATATGAAACACAAACTGTTTCAAATCTAGCAAACGTAGTTTCCGAGGCTCATGATTACGGTTTACCTGTTCTCGGTATTACGGCCGTTGCAAAAGAACTACAAAAACGAGAAGCACGCTTTTTAGCACTTGCATCGCGTGTATGTGTGGAGATGGGTGCTGATATTATTAAAACGTATTACTGCGAAGGATTTGAAAAAATTACGAGCACATGCCCTGCCCCAGTCGTCATTGCAGGTGGCCCAAAATTAGATTCGATCGAAGACGCTTTAACAATTACATACCAAGCATTGCAAGAGGGTGCGATTGGAGTTGATATGGGACGAAATATTTGGCAGTCAGAACATCCAGCTGCAATGATTCAAGCGATACACGGTATTGTTAAAAATGGCTTGAATGTGAAAGAAGGGCTAGAGTTGTATAATGAGATAAAAAATTAAATCGGATGATTAAATAATATATTTTTACTTTCTAAAAAAAGAATCCTCTTTATAAGAGGATTCTTTTTTATGATT